>NZ_DFOZ01000022.1:0-100779 GCF_002377005.1 Limnobacter sp. UBA3528
GACGATTTGGACCAGAATACGCAATCATGCGACAACTCCTTTTAAAACGAGGAGCTTGAAGTTTATTCGGAGGAGGTTTGGGTTTTCTTGTACAAAACGGACATTTTCAGAAAGCTGGCCGGTGTGGCCCCCGCGAAGTTCTTGAACTCTCGAATGAAATGCGATTGATCGTAATAAAACTGCGGCCATACCGGCCATGGAGAGCAAGTGCTCAACTGTTGAAGCGTGGCCTGAAACCGGGTAACCCGAGCAAACTCTTTGGGCGACAAGCCCAGATGAAGTTGACTGATTCGTCGCAATTGGCGTGGAGAAACACCAAGATCACCGAAATTCGGATCCAACGCGGAGTGAATGAAACGAAGCAAGCGGGGATCTAGTTTGGGGTGCTTCAAATAAACAAGCAATGCTGCAGCAACACCTTCAGTTCGCGCCAGAAAATTGTTTCCTTGACTCAGGGTCTTTTGAAGATGCTCAATCACCAAGGGTTGAAGCATTTCATGGGCGTTGACATGGCAATCTGGATTCAACCATTCACCCAGGGGTGCCTTGATCAAGCCCTGATAACCCAGGGCCGAAAATCGAATTCCAAAATATTTTACGGGTCCAGAAATCGGGAATTCAATCGGCGAAAGAAAGGGTGTCACGATAAAAGCATCTGACAACTCATCGAGATTGAAAATCAGATCGACACAGTTGTCGGGCACGCTTCGATACACATATTCACCCCAACCCACTGTCAGTTGCCAAAAGCTGTCGACCCAACAATTGACTGGTGAACTTGCCGGGCAAACCTGATACTTTCCATTTTCCGTGACTTGCCCCTGCAAGGCCGGGTGAGTGTGATCAATCGACACCGCGACTCCAGTTCGAAATAACTTTCCACGCCCACTATAGCGCGAAAGAACTGCATGTAAAAACGGTCAATCCTGTACCTTGCCACGCAGCGCCTTGACCTGCCCTCGAATGTTTTTACTTGCCAGTCTGCGACGCTTTGAGCCCAAAGTTGGGCGGGTCTCACGGCGGACCTTGACGGGCTTGGCCACCTCGGCAATCAATTCGTTCAAGCGCGCAAGGGCGTCTACGCGATTTTGCTCCTGGCTACGCGTGGTTTGCGCTTTGATGACAATAACGCCTTCTTTGGTCAAACGCTGGTCCTGCAGAGCAAGCAATTTTTCTTTGATAAATTCAGGCAAAGACGATGAACGAATGTCAAAACGCAAATGAATGGCACTGGACACTTTGTTGACGTTTTGGCCACCCGCACCTTGGGCACGAATGGCTGTGAATTCAACATCGGATTCGGTCAGGATGGGTGGTGAATATGACATGGTACTAAACGCTTTTACCCAAGCGCCAAACAGTTGATCTGCTAATTCCCAAACCTTCAGCCACTTTATTGACTTCGCCACCAACCACCTTGAGTGCCTCACGGACAATCTCAGCCCGCCCATGCTTGGGCGCCCTGCTGTATGCCAAGGCCAATGCATTCATCGAGTCTATTGGGCCAGGCAAATCTTTCAACTGCCCGGGTGACAGGGCTGAATTTTGTGAGTCAACCATTAAATCTGGAAACCAGGTAGGCCAGCTCGACAGATCACTTTCTTGCAACATCATGACTGCCGCCCTGCGGCACACATTTTTTAATTGACGAATATTGCCCGGCCAAGGCAATGACTGAAGAATAGGCAGGGCCAGATGAAGAAACTCGTCGAATCTGGATTTGCTGACTCGCACTGGCGTGGTTCTCAAAAAGTATCCCGCCAATTCGGCAATGTCTTCGGTGCGTTCTCGCAAGGGCGGTATATGGATCAACATTTCATTCAGGCGGAAATACAGGTCTTCGCGAAAACGCCCTTCTTCTACCGCTTGCTGCAAGTTCACATTGCTGGCTGCAAGCAGTCGAAAATCAACTTTGCGTGGTGAAGCAGACCCAATGCGGCGCACGGTGCTGTCCTCGAGAATACGCAATAAACGCGTTTGAAAAGCCAAAGGCATGTCGCCAATTTCGTCGAGAAACACGGTGCCGCCTTGCGCGCTCTCAAACATGCCGGCTCGCCCTCCTTTT
This sequence comes from Limnobacter sp. UBA3528, assembly GCF_002377005.1. Classification (NCBI taxonomy): domain Bacteria; kingdom Pseudomonadati; phylum Pseudomonadota; class Betaproteobacteria; order Burkholderiales; family Burkholderiaceae; genus Limnobacter; species Limnobacter sp. UBA3528. Next base: position 2,066 of record NZ_DFOZ01000022.1, read on the forward strand.
ACGGCCCCTGAAAACGCACCCTCTTCATAGCCAAACAACTCGCTTTCCAAAAGGCTTTCAGTCAAAGATGCGCAATTAATGGCCACAAACGGTTTACCTGCACGTGGACTGGACGTGTGAATGGATTGGGCCACCAGTTCTTTGCCCACGCCAGTTTTACCTTGAATAAGCACTGAAAAATCGATGCTGCCACACAGGCGAATCGTGTTGCGCAGCTTTTCTACGGCCTTGCTGTTGCCGATCAAATCTTGCTCGTTGTGATACGTGTAGGCCTGGCTGTTTCGACGCACTCCGCCCAAGGCCTTGGCACTGGCCAGACGTATGGCTTCCTCAAAGGCCTTGACAACGCCTTGGCGGGAGTAAATCAAAATGGCTTCCAGCCCCATTTCCTGTGCAATTTCAGTGACCAAACCTGAACCAACCACCACCTTGACACCCAACTGGGCTAATTCCCGTACCGCGCGGCGCGCGTCTTCAGGTGTGCGATAAGTTCGGGTGTTCAAAGGCACATCGAACGCCCGTGCAAATTGTTCAAGCTCCTCGAAGGAATGCTCGTAACTGACCAATCCCACCGCTGCGGACGCTTTTCTGGCAGAGGCCAATGCTTGCATCACATCAAAACCATCGGTGCGGATGATCACCAAGGGGGCCTCAAGCTGATTTTGCAAGAATGCGCCATTGGAACCTGCGGCGATGAAGACATCGGCCGTGTCGGTGTAATAGCGGTTGCGTGCGTAAGCCAAGGCATCTTCATAGGCCTTGGGAACCAGCTCAATATTGGCTGAACCGGCATAGTCACGGGCAATTTCCCTTAGGGTACCCGCCAGTGCACTGATGCTGAACACTACGATTCTAGGTTTCATTTAAAACAAGACTTGTTCTTTTAAAACATTGAGAGGTTTTATTTTAAACAACAATGTTTCAATTGAACACAATAATATTATATACATTACCTTAATTATTCTTATAAAAATATTGATTTAAAAAGATTTTATAAACAATTTAATCAACTGGCATGAACCCTGCACTACCAAAAACATACAACAAGGAGAACACCATGACCCAAAATTCCGCAGGCGCCCGTTTCCGCCAGGCAGTGAAAGACGAACAACCTTTGCAAGTAATCGGCGCAATCAACGCCAACCACGCATTGCTGGCCAAGCGCGCTGGATTTAAAGCCATTTACCTGAGCGGCGGCGGTGTAGCGGCTGGTTCGCTGGGCCTGCCCGACTTGGGTATTTCTGGCCTGGACGACGTGTTGACCGATGTGCGTCGCATTACCGATGTGTGCGACACCCCCTTGCTGGTCGACGTTGACACAGGCTTCGGTTCATCAGCGTTCAACATTGCCCGCACCACCAAAGCCATGATGAAAGCCGGTGCTGCTGCCATGCACATTGAAGATCAAGTGGGTGCCAAGCGCTGCGGCCACCGCCCCGGCAAGGCGATTGTGACCCAAGCAGAAATGGTCGACCGCATCAAGGCAGCAGTTGACGCACGCGGTTCAGACGATTTCGTAATCATGGCCCGTACCGACGCGCTGGCCGTGGAAGGTTTGCAATCGGCCATTGACCGGGCTTGCGCCTGCGTGGAAGCTGGTGCTGACATGATTTTCCCGGAAGCCATGACCGAACTGAGCATGTATCAGCAGTTTGTAGATGCGGTGAAGGTGCCTATATTGGCCAACATCACCGAGTTTGGCTCAACGCCCCTGTTCACCACCGAAGAATTGAAAGGCGCAGGCGTGGGTCTGGTGTTGTACCCACTAAGCGCATTCCGTGCCATGAACAAGGCAGCACAGAATGTGTATGAAGCAGTTCGCCGCGACGGTACCCAGAAAAATGTACTGGACACCATGCAAACCCGCATGGAGCTGTATGACAGCATTGGCTACCACGATTTTGAGCAGAAGCTGGATGCCTTGTTTCAGCAGAAATGACTTCAATAAAACAACATAAACAATTGTTATAAAACATTATTTTGACAGGAGACAGAAATGTCTGAGCAACAAACAACAACCCCTGGCTTCAAACCCAAAAAATCAGTCGCCCTTTCAGGTACAGCCGCTGGCAACACTGCCCTGTGTACCGTAGGCCGCACAGGCAACGACTTGGCTTACCGTGGTTACGACATTCTGGACTTGGCAACCACCACCGAGTTTGAAGAAATTGCTTACCTGCTGGTGCACGGCAAGCTGCCCACAGTGGCTGAACTGGCTGGCTACAAACTAAAACTGAAGGCATTGCGCGGTATTCCCGCAGGCGTGAAGCAGGCGCTGGAAGCACTGCCCCCTTCAGCCCACCCCATGGATGTGATGCGCACCGGTGTTTCGGTACTGGGTTGCCTGCAACCTGAAAAAGACGACCACAACCACCCCGGCGCACGCGACATTGCCGACAAGCTGATGGCCAGCCTGGGCAGCATGCTGCTGTACTGGTACCACTACAGCCACAACGGCAAGCGCATTGAAGTGGAAACCGACGATGATTCAATTGGCGGCCACTTCCTGCACTTGCTGCATGGTGAAAAGCCTCGTGACAGCTGGGTTAGCGCCATGCACACCTCGCTGATTCTTTACGCAGAACACGAATTCAATGCATCAACATTCACCAGCCGCGTGGTGGCTGGCACGGGTTCTGACATGTATTCCGCCATTTGTGGCGGTATTGGTGCCCTGCGTGGCCCCAAGCATGGCGGCGCCAATGAAGTGGCCTTCGAAATTCAAAAGCGTTACGACAACCCCGATGAAGCGGAAGCCGATATTCGCGCCCGTGTTGAACGCAAGGAAGTAGTAATCGGCTTTGGCCACCCCGTGTACACCGTGAGCGACCCCCGTAACGTGGTGATCAAGAAAGTGGCGGAAGACTTGTCCAAAGAACAGAACAACATGAAGATGTACAACATTGCTGAACGTCTTGAGAGCACCATGTGGGAAATCAAGAAAATGTTCCCGAACCTGGACTGGTTCAGCGCAGTGAGCTACCACATGATGGGTGTACCCACCGCCATGTTCACCCCCCTGTTCGTGATTGCCCGTACTTCCGGCTGGAGCGCCCACGTGATCGAGCAGCGCATCGACGGCAAGATTATTCGCCCAAGCGCCAACTACACAGGCCCGGAAGATCAGAAATTTGTCCCCATCAAGGATCGCAAATAATCTATGAACACTCAATTTCGTAAAAATCTGCCCGGTACCCAGCTTGATTTCTTCGACGCCCAATCGGCTGTAGATGCAATCGAGCCTGGCGCCTGGGACAAGCTGCCCTACACCAGCAAGGTGTTGGCCGAGCAATTGGTACGCCGCTGCGAACCTGCTGCGCTGACTGACAGCCTGAAGCAATTGGTGTACCGCAAGCGCGACCTGGACTTTCCCTGGTACCCAGCGCGCGTGGTGTGCCACGACATTCTGGGTCAAACCGCTTTGGTGGATTTGGCTGGCCTGCGCAATGCAATCGCAGACGAAGGCGGAGACCCGTCGCTGGTGAACCCGGTGGTGCCAACTCAATTGATCGTAGACCATTCACTGGCGGTGGAATGTGGCGGTTTTGATCCCGACGCATTTCAGAAAAACCGCGACATTGAAGAACGTCGCAATGAAGACCGTTTTCACTTCATCAACTGGACCAAAACCGCATTCAAGAATGTGGATGTAATTCCGGCCGGCAACGGCATCATGCACCAAATCAATTTGGAGAAAATGTCTCCAGTGGTGCAGGTGCGCGATGGTGTAGCTTTTCCCGACACTTGCGTGGGCACAGACAGCCACACACCTCATGTGGATGCGCTGGGCGTGATTTCAATTGGCGTGGGCGGTCTGGAAGCTGAAACCGTGATGCTGGGCCGTGCATCCATGATGCGCCTGCCCGATATTGTGGGCGTGGAGCTGACTGGCAAGCGTCAGCCTGGCATTACTGCAACGGACATCGTGCTGGAATTGACTGCGTTTTTGCGCAAGGAACGCGTGGTGGGTGCCTACATTGAATTTTTCGGTGAAGGTGCCAACAGCCTGACGATTGGTGATCGGGCGACCATCTCGAACATGACCCCGGAATACGGTGCCACCGCCGCGATGTTCTACATCGACGAGCAAACCATCGACTACCTGAAGTTAACTGGCCGTGAAGACGAGCAAGTGAAGCTGGTGGAACACTACGCCAAACACACTGGCTTGTGGGCCGGCAAAATGACAGGTGCTGAATACGAGCGTGTGTTGACATTTGATTTAAGCAAAGTGGTACGCAGCATGGCTGGCCCGTCAAACCCGCATGCCCGAGTGGCCACAAGCGATTTGGCAGCCAAAGGCATTGCAGGCAACCTGGACGCCGCGCGCGCTCAAGAAGCTGAAGGTTTGATGCCCGACGGCGCCGTGATTATTGCTGCCATTACCAGTTGCACCAACACCAGCAACCCACGCAACGTAGTGGCTGCGGCGCTGTTGGCCCGCAAAGCCAATGAACTGGGCCTGGTGCGAAAGCCCTGGGTAAAGTCATCGTTTGCACCAGGCTCGAAAGTGGCCGAGCTGTATTTGAAAGACTCAGGCCTGTTGCCTGAACTGGAAAAGCTGGGCTTTGGCATTGTGGCTTTTGCATGCACCACTTGCAATGGCATGAGTGGCGCGCTTGATCCTAAAATTCAGCAAGAAATTATCGACCGCGATTTGTACGCCACCGCTGTATTGAGCGGCAACCGCAACTTCGATGGCCGCATTCACCCCTATGCGAAGCAGGCGTTCCTCGCCAGCCCGCCGCTGGTGGTGGCCTACGCCATTGCGGGCACCATTCGCTTTGATATTGAGCGCGATGTACTGGGTGTAGTGAACGGCAAAGAAATTCGCCTGAAAGACCTGTGGCCTTCAGATGAAGAAATCGATGCGATCGTGAATGAATTCGTGAAACCTTCACAGTTCCGCGAAATTTATATCCCCATGTTTGACCTGGGTGCCATTGAAGAAGCGAAAAGCCCGCTGTACGACTGGCGCCCTCAGAGCACCTACATTCGTCGCCCACCCTATTGGGACACCGAAGGTCAAGGTGCTTTGGCCGCACGACCACGCACGCTGAAAAATATGCGCCCGCTGGCAGTGCTCGGTGACAACATCACGACTGATCACCTGAGCCCGTCCAACGCAATCATGATGAACAGCGCAGCTGGTGAATACCTGCACAAAATGGGCCTGCCGGAAGAAGACTTCAACAGCTACGCCACGCACCGCGGTGATCATTTGACTGCGCAACGCGCCACCTTTGCCAACCCCACCTTGCTGAATGAAATGGTTCGCGATGCAGATGGCAAGGTGAAAAAAGGTTCGCTGGCTCGCATTGAACCAGAGGGCCAGGTAACACGCATGTGGGAAGCCATTGAAACCTACATGGACCGTGGCCAGCCGCTGATTATTATTGCAGGCGCGGACTACGGGCAGGGCTCTTCACGCGACTGGGCCGCCAAAGGCGTTCGCCTGGCTGGTGTGGAAGCGATTATCGCCGAAGGCTTTGAGCGTATTCACCGCACCAACCTGATTGGCATGGGCACCCTGCCCCTGGAATTCAAGGCTGGCGACGCACGCCACACCTACAACATTGACGGCACAGAGGTGTTCGAAGTGTTGGGTGAACGCAGCCCGCGCGCAACCCTGACTGTGGTCATGACCCGCAAGAATGGCGAGCGTGTCGAGTTTCCAGTGACCTGCCGTTTGGACACGGCTGAGGAAGTGTCAATTTACGAAGCTGGCGGCGTGTTGCAGCGTTTTGCACAAGACTTTCTGGAAGGAAAGGCAGCATGAGCGTTAAACCCAGCCAGCAAATAAAAGTACCCGCCACCTACATGCGTGGCGGCACCAGCAAGGGTGTTTTTTTCAGGCTGCAAGACCTGCCAGAGGCATGCCAAAAGCCTGGCGAGGCACGCGACAAGTTGTTGTTACGTGTAATCGGCAGCCCCGACCCCTATGGCAAGCAAATTGACGGCATGGGTGGTGCAACTTCCAGCACCAGCAAAACCGTGATTTTGAGCAAAAGCAGCAAAGCCGATCACGATGTGGACTACCTGTTTGGGCAGGTTTCCATCGACAAGGCTTTTGTGGACTGGAGCGGCAACTGCGGCAATTTGTCCTCCGCTGTGGGTTCATTCGCAGTGGCCAGTGGTTTGGTCGACCCAGCCCGCGTGCCGCAGAACGGCACTTGTGTGGTGCGTATTTGGCAAGCCAATATTGGCAAAACCATCATCGCTCATGTTCCTATTACCGACGGACTTGTGCAGGAAACCGGCGACTTCGAACTCGACGGTGTTACCTTCCCTGCCGCGGAAGTTCAGCTGGAGTTTCTTGACCCCGCAGATGAAGGCGAAGGCGATGGTGGTGGAAGCATGTTCCCCACCGGCAATTTGATCGACGACCTGGAAGTACCCGGTGTGGGCACACTGAAAGCGACCTTGATCAATGCGGGTATTCCGACCATTTTTGTGAATGCCGACAGCATTGGCTACACGGGCTGCGAGTTGCAAGACGACATCAACAGCGACCCCAAGGTACTTGCGATGTTTGAAACCATCCGCGCTCACGGTGCGGTCAAGATGGGCTTGATCAAACACGTGGACGAAGCAGCCAAACGCCAACACACACCCAAAGTTGCCTTTGTGGCCCCGCCAAAAACCTACAGCAGCTCTAGCGGCAAAGTAGTTGAAGCTGCAGGCATCGACTTGCTGGTGCGGGCCATGAGCATGGGCAAATTGCACCATGCCATGATGGGTACTGCAGCGGTGGCAATTGGTACCGCAGCTGCTGTACCAGGCACTTTGGTGAATCTTGCAGCAGGAGGAACTGAACGTGAAGCCGTTCGTTTTGGTCACCCCAGCGGCACACTGCGTGTGGGTGCGCAGGCTGTACTTGAAAACGGTCAGTGGGCCGTGAAAAAAGCCATCATGAGCCGCAGTGCGCGCGTATTGATGGAAGGCTGGGTTCGCGTACCCAGCGATACTTTTTAAATAATGGAACCAAGCTGATCAAGCTTGCCACTACATGCACTTCAGTTTTTTTCGGTGCAATGCCGAGAACTGAAGTGCAGCTCCAGAATTTCAAAAACAATATCGACTAGCAACAGAGTGAGCAAATACTCACATCCCCCTACCCCTCTTTCTGATTACGTCACTCCTCCCTAATTATCCTCATGGCTCCAAAAATTAAAATGGGAGTCCTCACCATGTTTCGCGCAATTACAAGCCACAGTAGCGCCCAAGTCGCCATGTCTGCAGCCAACAATGCCTTGCGAAGAAGCGGCTCAGGCTCCGCATCGCCCAAGATTGTTGGTCCATTGGCCAGTAAGCTCAAAGACATTCGACAAAATACACATACGAACTTAAAACTACAGTTACAGAAAAGCTTGCCCCCGATGAAGTTTGAGCAGGCTGGTGAACTGGCTGAGCAGATTGAAGCGGATGAACCAGATTTCGAGCACCTTCACGCACGTGTAGAGGAATTTGTTCAGAGCAATAAGAATGATCCGGAAATAATTGTTAGTGCTCTGAAATATTTGAACAGCCAATTGATGATATTGAGTGCAGCAGAGAGGCATTTAAAAGCCAACGATTCACCTGCCAACCAATCGTTGATGCACGGGCTAAAAACATTGATCGATCACGCGACTAGCGGTGGAGAATCCATCATTCAAAAACTGTCGAACACCACAATTTCCCCTGTGTTTACTGCTCACCCTACAAACTTCAACAAACCTCAGGCCAGTGCGGTTGTGCTATCTCAACTTGACGACATTGCAACTCCCCATGGCAATGCGAAAGTGTGTCAGGAACTTTGGCAAACTCAAGGTGTACGAGAACTAAAACCCAGTGTGCAAGACGAGGCGAATCAGTTCTCGTCCAATATCAGACATCTGCACAGCTCGGGTCGCAACATTCACAAACAGATCAACCAACAACTTTCTGGTTTACCCAACAATTTGAAATTGTCGAAACCTTTGGTTGAAGCGGGCAACTGGGTGGGCGGTGATCGGGACGGTAATCCAAATATTGATGCAGCCGTATTGAAGGACGTGGTCAAAACCCTGAGCACAGCTGCATTTGATTACTTCGAACAAAAAATAGGCAAAGAGAAAACAACTCAACCAGGCAGCCTAGGTAACCTGCTTAGTAAGGCTGGGCATTCGGAATCTCTTGGTTTAATTCGGGAGAAACTTGCACGAACCCGAGCGCATTTGGTGGGCGAAGGCCCTCTACCTATTCAAGGCGATTTATACCTGAATGCGAACGAATTGCTGCACGATCTGGAATCATTGAATATTGGCAATTTGGATACTGACGACAAAAGAATTGTTCAAGAGAAACTGGATTTGCTGAAACTGGACGCGGACAGCATTGGCTTTCACGGCGCCAGCACCGACATACGCCAAAACAGCGCCATGAATGAGAAAACCGTCGGTGAGTTGTTGAGAAGATCGGGTGGCCCCCGCAATTATGAAAGCCTGGGAGAACTTGAAAAACAAACACTGCTAACCCACTTGCTGCTTGATACCAGCAAAACTGTGCTGAACGATGCGCCAATCGATGGTCAAATCGACAATCCTGAATTTGATCGTGAAATCGCATTGATCAAAAGTTACAAAACCATTCATGACAGCTACGGGCCACAGGCACTGAAAAACTGCATCACAGCCAACACTGAAACCTTGAGTGACATGCTTGAGGTGATGTTACTACTCAAGCATGCGGGCCTGGCCGATGGTGATGGGGTCAAGATGAATGTAGTGCCCCTGATAGAAACAGTGGATGATTTACACAATGGCCCAACCATTCTGAACAGCATGCTGAATCACCCTTGGTACCTACAAGCACTTCAAGCCAGCGGGAATCAACAACAAATCATGGTGGGCTATTCCGACAGCAACCGCTTGGACGGACCGCTCGCCTCCAGTTGGGCGGTGTACGAAGGTACAGCCAAAATGCTTGAAGTAGCAAAACAGAATGGTGTGAAATTGCATGTATTTCATGGTCGAGGCGGCACTGAGGCCAGGGGATCGGGCGATTCATATGCACAGGAAATTAAATCAGGCAACGGCGCCAGCTTGCTGACTGGCATGCGGCAAACCGAGCAAGGTGAAGAAGTACCTGCCAAATTCGGCACCAAAATAATCTCACAATCCAACCTTGCAGACATGGTGGGATCCACGCTTGAAACCATGGCAACAGGCTCAGACCAACAGCTTGCAAAATATGCCAACACCATGGAATTACTAGCCCAACACGCTCGCGACAGCTATCAAAGCCTTTACACCAATCCCGAGCTTCCTCAATTTTTTCAACGCAGCACACCCATTGAATTTGTGGGCAAATCCAATGCAGGCAGCCGCCCGGCCTCACGTGCAAATTCAGCAGAAGGCAGCCTTGTTCTTGACAAGCTTCGAGCCATTCCGTGGGTGGGCGCCTGGTATCAATCAGGAAGCGCTATGCCTGCATTCTTTGGTACTGGCAGTGCACTAAAAAACTTTGTCGATCAATCAACAGATACAAACACCACACCCGCACAACGAACCGAGCAACTTCAAACCATGTACAGGGAATGGCCTTTCTTCAAAAGCTTTGTCGACAGAACCGCCACGGCCCTGCAAAAAGCTGACATGCAAATTGCGCAACAATATGCCAAATTGGCACCTGCTAAATCGCAAGGCGTATTTGAGAAAATCAAGAATGAGTACGAACTGACCAAAGAAATGATCTTGAACATCAAACAAACCAACGATTTGATGGATCACAATCCCGTCGATGCGGAAATACTGACTGTAAAGAAACCATTGACCCAAGCTGCACATGCCATGCAAATTGGATTACTCAAGGCCCACCAGCAGGCGGGCCCCGAGATTCAAAACAAGCTGGTTGAACCCATTGTCATGTCCATGCAGGCAATCTCCAGTTCCAACCGATTTGGTTAACTGGCATTACCGGCATGAATGGGTGGGCGTTTGCCTGCCCAAGGCTTGGCTTGTTCTAACTGAGCTGCCAGGTTGAATAAAACATGCTCTTCACCAAAACGCCCAGTGAACATCATACCCACTGGAAGGCCTTGCGCATTCCAGTGCAAAGGCACACTCATGGACGGTTGTCCCGTGACGTTTGCAGGCATGGTTTGAGAACAATATTGATACACGCGCCGCCCTGCCTTCAGTACGAAATCCTTCTGCTTGGCGATGAAACCAATGGGCAAGTAGCTAAGTGCCTTCAATTCAATCATTTCTTGCGAAGTCGGGCGAAGTCCGCCCACTGCGATCGGCAACTCACCCAACGTACTGGTCAGTAGTGCATCGTAGGGCTCAAAAAATGTCATCCACTGGCGAGAGAACTGGGCCATGGTCCATACTGCATTGGCTACATCGCCTCCGTTAAAACTACGGCCCAATTTCATCAAGGCCCAAGTGCGCGCTTCAAAATCCGACGCCTTGCCTTTTCTTCCCAATATGCGCTCCCCTTCTTTCAGCGTGGCGGCCATTTCTGAACACACCAATACGGTGTAAGCGTATATAAATTCTTCCTTGTTGATGGGCAAACGTACTTCCTCACAGGTGTGGCCCAAACTTTCAAGCAACTTCACTGTTTCAAGCACGCCTTCCTGACAATCCGCATGCAGGGAATCGCCCAAAGCGGGGTCGAGTGAATATGCAATTTTCAGCTTTTTTGGTTTTGCCTCAACAGCCGCCGCGTAAGTTTTTGCAGGCGGCGCAATGCGCAGTAACTGACCTGGGTAATTGCCATGCAAACAATCCAGCATGTGTGCGGAATCCCGCACAGTGCGAGACACCACATGCTCAGCAATGAATCCGAACCAGCCGTCAGCCTGATCCGGACCCGATGGTACGCGCCCACGAGTGGGCTTCAAGCCAAACAAACCTGTACACGACGCAGGCACCCGAATTGAACCACCACCATCGCTTGCACTCGCCATGGGCACAATACCCGCAGCCACGGCTGATGAGGCACCGCCACTGGAACCGCCAGGGCTGCGCAGAGGATCCCACGGGTTGCGGCATGGTCCGGTCAATTCCGGTTCGGTGGATGGCGTAATGCCAAACTCTGGTGTGGCGGTTTTGCCAAAAATGTTCAGCCCCGCCCGCTTGAAACGCTTTACATATTCAGAGTCTTCGGAGGGCACAAAGCCTTTGTAAAAACGACTCCCGCAACTCATCTCAACTCCGGCATAACTGGCAATCAAGTCTTTCAACAAGAATGGCACACCTGCAAAGGGTCCCTCTACTGACTCTTTGGCGCGAGCACGGGCAATGTCGTACATGGGACGAATCACCGCATTAATTCGCGGGTTGACCTTTTCCGTGCGTGAGATGCTCTCCTCAAGCAATTCGGCTGCACTCACCTCGCCTTTGTTGATCAACTCGGCAAGACCAAGGGCGTCGAACTGGTCATATTCTTTGAAACCTGCCATTTTTATTGTGTCTCCGAAAAACTGGGGGGTCATGAATGTAAGTGAATATCTTACCCCACTCAGGTAATACCCACCCTGATTAGAAACAGGAAGAATAAGGCATCCGAAACTTTAATTGCTTTGGCTGCACGACATGAAACCTCCGCTTATCGCTTGTGTAGTATTTAGCGACTACCCTATAAAAACAATGGCTTACCAACGTTTTCTCAGTGGCTTGGGTGAGAAATCTGTTCATTCATTTCGCAGCATCGATCTGGATTTCACAGAACTTTCACGCGCCAAGCTCGTGATTTGTGACATGAACATCATGGAAGACTTTGAAGAAGGCGCATTGAGCAAGCTGGAGAAAAACTTTCCCGCTGCCAATATTCTGTTTCTTGAAGAAGACCACAGCGACATGCGTGTGAAATTTTCAAATCACAGGGACATTTGCCGCTTGGGCAAACTGGCTGAAATCAACGTGATCCACTCAACCTTGAAAGAACTGCTTTTGCAAGTCAGCCGAAAACCGAAGAAAAACCAGCGTCCTCGAAAAGAACGGATCGAGCAAACATAAAAAAGCCACCCGAAGGTGGCTTTTTTTATGACACTGTTGTGACAATCTGGCAACTTAGACTGTCAATTCAGCCTTGTTTGCAATGTCCACAAACTCCTGAATTTGGTCGAAGTTCATGTAGCGGTAAACTTCCGCGGACACATTGCCCAGCATTTTTACCTGCTCCATGTACTCTTCCACTGTCGGGATCTTGCCCATCAGCGCGCACACTGCTGACAATTCCGCTGAGGCCAAATAGACACGGGTGTCTATACCCAAGCGGTTCGGAAAGTTACGCGTGGATGTGGACACACCCGTTGAGCCCTTACGGATTTGTGCCTGGTTACCCATGCACAAGGAACAGCCTGGCAATTCCATGCGTGCGCCAGTGCGGCCCAAAATACCGTAGTAACCTTCCTCGGTCAAAATGTGCTGATCCATTTTGGTGGGTGGTGCAATCCACAAGCGGGTTGGAATATCGCTTTTACCTTCCAGCACTTTGCCAGCTGCACGGAAATGGCCGATGTTGGTCATGCAAGAACCGATGAACACTTCGTCGATCTTGTCGCCAGCTACTTCGCTCAGGAATTTGGCATCATCGGGATCGTTCGGGCAGCAAAGAATCGGCTCTTTGATGTCAGTCAGGTCGATTTCAATCACGGCTGCGTATTCTGCATCGGCGTCGGCCTTCAGCAGTTCAGGCTTGGCAATCCATTCTTCCATGGCTTTGATTCGGCGGGTCAGCGTGCGCACGTCTTGGTAACCCTGCGCAATCATCCACTTCATCAAAGTGATGTTGGAAGTCATGTATTCAATGATGGGTTCTTTGTCCAGATGAATTGTGCAACCTGCGGCTGAACGCTCTGCCGAGGCGTCAGACAATTCAAAGGCCTGCTCCACTTTCAGTTTGGGCAAGCCTTCAATTTCCAGAATACGGCCGGAGAAGATATTCTTCTTGCCTTTCTTTTCAACGGTCAGCAAACCTGCCTTGATGGCGTACAACGGAATGGCATGCACCAGGTCGCGCAGCGTTACACCCGGTTGCATTTCGCCTTTGAAGCGCACCAACACGGATTCAGGCATGTCCAAAGGCATCACGCCCGTGGCCGCGGCAAACGCAACCAAACCTGAACCTGCGGGGAATGAAATACCGATTGGGAAACGAGTGTGTGAATCGCCGCCAGTACCCACAGTGTCAGGCATCAACAAACGGTTCAACCAGCTGTGAATAATGCCGTCGCCAGGACGCAAGGCCACGCCACCGCGGTTTTCGATGAAGTCGGGCAGCTCGTGGTGCATTTTTACATCCACGGGCTTGGGGTATGCGGCTGTGTGGCAGAACGACTGCATCACCAAATCAGCAGAGAAGCCCAAACAGGCCAGGTCTTTCAATTCATCACGGGTCATGGGGCCAGTGGTGTCTTGCGAACCGACCGTGGTCATGTGAGGCTCACAGTAAATGCCGGGGCGAACACCCTGACCTGCGGGCAAGCCACAGGCCTTACCCACCATTTTTTGCGCCAAAGTGAAGCCTTTGGTGGAATCAACCTGAGCGGATGGACGACGGAACACAGGGCTTGGACCTTGGCCCAAAGCAGCACGTGCGCGGTCTGTTAAGCCACGGCCGATGATCAAGGGAATACGGCCACCAGCACGTACTTCGTCGAACAACACATCGGTTTTCAGGCTGAACTCAGCAACCACTGCACCGTTTTTCAGGGCTTTGCCTTCGAATGGGCGCAACTCGATTTCATCGCCCATGTCCATTTGGCTGACATCAAGTTCGATTGGCAGTGCGCCTGCATCTTCCATGGTGTTGAAGAAGATGGGGGCAATTTTGTTACCCAGGCAATATCCGCCAAAACGCTTGTTGGGGATGAAAGGAATGTCATCACCAGTGAACCACAACACGCTGTTGGTGGCTGACTTGCGTGAGGAACCGGTACCCACCACGTCGCCCACGTAGGCGATCGGGTTGCCTTTGGCGATCAAGGCTTGCAGTTGCTTGATAGGGCCAACCTTGCCGGGCTCGTCTGCTTCAATGCCGGGGCGTGGGTTTTTCAACATGGCCAAGGCGTGCAAAGGAATGTCAGGGCGGCTCCAGGCATCAGGCGCAGGCGACAAATCGTCGGTGTTGGTTTCACCGGTTACCTTGAACACGGTCAGCTTGATGCTTTGTGGCACTTCGGGGCGGCTTGTGAACCATTCAGCGTCGGCCCAGCTTTGCATTACTTTCTTGGCGGTTGCACTGCCCTTGTCGGCCAGGTCTTTCACGTCGTGGAAGTAATCGAACATCAACAGGGTTTTGGACAAGGCTTCAGCAGCAATATCGCCCACTTCAGCGTCGTTCAAGGCATCAATCAGTGGCTTGATGTTGAAACCACCCAGCATGGTGCCCAGCAGGAAAGTCGCTTTCTTGCGGTCAATCAGCTTGCAGGTGTCTGAGCCGTTTACGATTGCGGCCAGGAAGGCAGATTTTACTTTGGCGGCATCATCTACACCGGCAGGTACGCGGTTGGTGATCAGGTCCAGCAAAAATTCTTCTTCGCCAGCGGGTGGGTTCTTCAGCAGCTGAACCAGATCAGCGGTTTGCTGGGCAGACAAAGGCAGTGGAGGAATGCCCAACGCTGCGCGCTCGGCAACGTGTTGGCGATAGGACTCAAGCATGAGATCTCCCTAGATTGGGTGGGGTCAATAGAAACTGTGTAATTTTGAGGCAGTTCGCACGCGCACACAAGTGTTGCGATGCAAAAGTGGCGGGGTTTCGATGCCTCTCAAGTCTTATATATGATATAGGACTTTCCCTTGTATTTGAAGGGGGTCTGGCTGATTCCCCCTGCTTTTAGAGCCTATTGTCGCTTTGCACGCTGATATTTCGCAGGACTTAAGCCAGTGACCCTTTTAAAGGCATGGGTAAAAGCACTTTGGTCGTTGTAAGCGAGAAAATTGGCAATGTCAGCCAGGCTTAGCTCACCCGCCTGAAGGCAATTCTTTGCCATCTCAACCCGCACTTTCTCCAGTTCCTCGCGAAAACTGCTGTTTTGCTCTTGCAAGCGTCGTTGCAGGGTGCGCGTGCTGACACACAAACGGCGTGCCACTTCATTCAAGGTGGGCACGCCCGCGGTTACCGACTCCTGCAAGGCTTTTTGCAAACCAGCAATCGACTCCTCACCTGCCTTCACTTGCTTTAACAACAACCTGGCTTGTTGATCCAACATGCTGCGCATGACCTGGTCTGGCGATTTCAACGGCATTTCAAGCAAACTGGCAGGCCACACCACTTCGGTGTAATCGCCGTCAAATCCAACCTGGCATTGAAAAAAGGCGTCGAAATCAGCTGAATTCACAGGCTTGGCATTAATAAACTGAACGCGGTGTGGGTACACCGGTATTGCAATTAAATGCTGGGTGAAAGCAACCAACACCCCAATGGCCACTGAATCAACCCAATGCCCGGGGCGCCCACGCTCGGCCCCCCAACGCAAAATAATTTGATCATTTTGCAGCGCCACTTCAAGCGCGTTCACGCTGTACACCAAATTCTCGAATTGTTGCAAACGGGCAAACGCCTCGCCCAAGTTGGAACAACAACTGGCGACATAACCCAACAGCCCCATATTGGCCGGCCGCACGTGGGCTGCAATTTTTAAAGGCATCGCGGGGTCTTCAAGAGCTTGGTAGGTCCAGTCCAGCATGGACTTCCATTGTGGCACTTCGATTCGGTTCAACTCACCGGCCACTGGCCGTGTAAAAGGCATGCGCGCAGCTACCTCGGGGTGAGTATGGGCCAACCAGTCAAAAAGCAGGTTCACATAACTGGCAGAAACGTGACCAAGATTAGAATGAAGAGTCATTATTTGACAACAAGTATTGTCAGAAGAGTTTTACCTGTTCTATGCTAGCGCGTATTCATCATATCGACTTCCCGAGAAAGACACCTGCCATGAAAAAACACGCTTCCGCGATCAAACGCTTAACAGCCCTTTTTGCAATCACTGCCACGGTCAGCCTGACTGCTTGCAGTTTCGAGCAACCCGAAGGTGAAATTCAGGGCGCTGCCGGCATGGCGATTGCCGCCGAGCGTGCCATTTCGGGACTTGAGCGCAAAGTGCTTCAAATCGATGGCTTTGTGGTGCCCTATTTGCAGGGCGGTCAAGGCGAACCCTTGGTGCTGATTCACGGCTTTGGCGGCTCGAAAGACAACTTCAATCGAGTGGCCTATTACCTGACCAATCAATACACCGTTTACTCCATCGATGTACCGGGCTTTGGCGCCTCCACACGCGACATGAACGCCGACTATGTGATCAACACCCAAATCGACCGGGTCCATGAAATTATTGAGAAACTTGGTCTCCAAAAACCCCACATTGGCGGCAATTCCATGGGTGGCTGGATCAGCGGTGCTTATGCGGCCAAGTACCCAGACAATGTGGCCTCTGTCTGGTTCTTGGCCCCCGCTGGTTTGGTAGAGTCCAGAAAATCGGAAGTCATCCAGAAATTTGAGCAAACTGGTGAAATTGTTTTGACGGCGAGCAACCGGGAAGAATTTGAAAAAATTGTGGATGTAGTCATGTACGAGCGCCCTGCCTTTGCACCAGGATTTGTAGTCGACGCCATGGCAGCACGCGCTGCTGCCGACCAACCTTTGCACAAACGCATTTACAAAGACTTCAAAACCGTTCCCTCTGACCTGGCCACTGCGTTAAATGCATCGACTTACAAAGGTCCAGGCCTCATCGTTTGGGGCAAGGAAGATCGTGTTTTGCATGTGGACGGCGCCGCAGAATTGAAAACTGCAATGCCCGGCTTCGATGTGATTTTGATGGACAAGGTTGGGCATGTTCCGATGATGGAGCAGCCTGAGCAAGTGGCGGCGGATTATGTGAAGTGGCGCGAATCGATTGCCCGATAACACTGGCGCAATTTCACAAAAACAAGGCTTGATCCCACAATATTTCTTGCCAAAATCCGCGCAAAATTCAAAGCATCAAAAAACCAAAACGCGGAGACACACGCATGGAACAGTTGATCAACCAGGCAATGGCAATGCCCACTTTCAACTTGCTGTTTGGGCCCAACCCGGACTGGAAGCAGGTATTTCTTACCCTGCTCACCCCGCTGTTTCTGGGTGCAACGTTGGTGGAATATCTGTACTTGAAAAAAGTGGGCAAGTCGTTTTTCTTCAAGAAAAAGGAAGTAGTCACCAACATGCTGCTGGGCGGAAGCTACCAGGCCATGGAGCTGGTGTGGTTTGCGCTGTTTGTGTCCGCTTTCATGGAGTGGATTTACACCTTCAGGATCGCAACCATTGAAGTGACCCCGCTGAGTTTTGTTGCCTTGCTGTTCGGCATCGAGTTTTGTTATTACTGGTTTCACCGTGGCAGCCACCGTGTGCGTTGGTTCTGGTGTGCGCACGTGGTCCACCACAGCGGCGAGAACATGACCACCACCACAGCCATGCGGCAAAGCCTGTTTTATGCGGTGAACCTGCATCAAATATTCTGGGCACCCATGTTGATTATTGGCTTCCCTG
This sequence comes from Limnobacter sp. UBA3528, assembly GCF_002377005.1. Taxonomy (NCBI): domain Bacteria; kingdom Pseudomonadati; phylum Pseudomonadota; class Betaproteobacteria; order Burkholderiales; family Burkholderiaceae; genus Limnobacter; species Limnobacter sp. UBA3528. The sequence continues at coordinate 19,568 of NZ_DFOZ01000022.1, forward strand.
TTTGGGCCGTGCTGCTGGCTTATGGTGTGAACCTTGGCTACCAATACTTTGTCCACACCCAAGCTGTGAACAAGCTTCCAAAATGGTTTGAGTATATTTTCAATACGCCAAGCCACCACCGCGTACACCATGGGCGAAACGATGAATACATCGACAAAAACTATGGCGGAGTATTGATTGTCTGGGATCGAATTTTCGGTACCTTCGAGCCCGAGGTTGCACCGGTGGAGTACGGCATTGTTCGTCAACCGAAAACAAACAACATCTGGACGCTGAACACCCATGAATGGCGCGACATGTTTGCCGATGCACTCAAGCCAGGCCCCTTTTGGCAGCGTATAAAGCACATTTGGGCACCGCCCGAGTGGGTGCGCCCGGGCTTGAGCGATCAATCCAACCTGCGCGACAAATCAATTTAAGCAATCTTCTCGTACTACAATGGGTGGAACCTCAGAAGGACCACCCATGCGCAGAAAACCACTTAATACAGCCTCCCGATCCAAATTGTCCAAGTATGCCAAACCCTTGGCCAACCTGGCCATTCTGCTCGCGGACGCTGGCAGTCGGCTTGAGCGCCGTTTCTGGAAAAAGAAGCTGTTTGCAGCGCTTGCCCCAATGCTGGAAGGCCGCAGCGACACCACGCTGATGCAAACCCTTGACCACCTTTACAGCACCAATTACCGCGCTTACGACGAGTTGGCATTCGCGATTGAAAACACCGTAGAAAGCCCTGAACTAGGCCAGGAAGAAGACATTTTGTTGTTGGCTGCACCGGTGCTGGCTTGGTCAACCTACAACATTCCCTCAGGCAAAATTGAAGAAGCCACAGTGGCTGAATTCACCAACTTGCTCCAAAAAAACGTGTTGTCAGATCACGCTCACTTGGTGCTCACCAACATGTTGTTCAGCCCTGACCAGTTGCCTGAAAGTTACACTGCGGCCGCTGAACTGGCTCGGCAGCTGGGGCAAGCGGCCATTGACCGCGTGAAGGTACGAATCGACACAGAAAATCTGCCTGCCACGCAAAGTTTTTTGAGCGATGTTCGTTATTTGATTGGCGCGATTTCCGTGCCCGCAGGCCAACCCGCATTCAAGTGGCAAGTAGAGGCGCACAGCAACGGCACCCTTCTGAGCAAAGAAGAGGTACTTGCCAACTGGCGGCTAACGGGTGGCCAGGCCCTGCAAAAAATAATGCCGGGTTGTTTGCTTGAACTGATGCTGCCAAATGGTTTGTACAACGCATGCCGCGAAGCGGAAAAAGAAGCCCGTGCCTATTCCGTGCGCGCATCTGCTGCCTTTCTTGAAAGCGCCCTGGATGTTCCCACCCAGAAAATTCATGCCAGCGTTGGCGCATTTGTGGATCGCGGAGAAATTGAAGAATACCGAATCGGTTTTTCAGTGGAAGGCAACAGCGACATTGTGCATGGCGTGGTGTGGCCACTGATTGGCGAAGAATATGGCAATGAACCCGACCCGGTGTACGAAAAAGACATTGAGAGCGAACCCGACAATCCCGTGATTCGCTCAAAAATTGAAGCCCTTCTGAAAGAAGTGGGTATTCGGCAAATCAAGGTGCTGGAAGAGCGCTTCCCGCTCGAATACTGTGAAGATTGCGGATCGCCTTTGTACCCCAACCCGGAGGGTGAGCTGTTGCATGCCGAACTTCCGGAAGATTCAGAATTACCCAACAGCATGCATTTGCACTAAGAAAGTCAAAAACCGCTCGATTTTGTAATACGGTGCCGAAATTCTTCGGCACCCCAAACGTAAGGGAGAAACAGGTATGTCAACCCTGAAGCATTCAACACTCAGCACCTTCACCTCCAAAACAGGCCAGAAAGGCCAGTTTTATAGCCTTCCCAAACTGGCTGAATCGGGTTTTCCCAACCTGCACCGCTTACCGGTATCGATTCGCATTGTGCTTGAATCGGTGCTGCGAAATTGCGATGGCAAAAAGGTGGCTGAAGAACATATTCAGCAACTCGCCAACTGGCAACCACAAGCCAAGCGCACCGATGAAATTCCCTTCATCGTGGCGCGCGTAGTACTTCAAGACTTCACCGGCGTTCCGTTGTTGGCCGACCTCGCAGCCATGCGCAATGTGGCACAAGCCATGGGCCAGAACCCAAAGAAGATCGAACCGCTTGTTCCGGTGGATTTGGTCGTTGACCATTCTGTGATGATTGACCATTTTGGCACGGCTGACTCGCTGCGTAAAAACATGGAAATTGAGTTTGAACGCAATGGCGAACGCTACCAGTTCATGAAATGGGGCATGCAGGCTTTTGACACTTTCAAGGTGGTGCCACCGGGCATTGGCATTGTTCACCAGGTGAACCTGGAATACCTGTTCCGTGGCATTCGCAGTGCAACAAAAGCAGGTGAAGAAAACGACAACACGGTGTACTACCCTGACACCCTGGTAGGTACCGACAGCCACACTACCATGATCAACGGTGTGGGCGTTGTAGGTTGGGGCGTGGGCGGCATTGAAGCTGAAGCTGGCATGCTGGGCCAACCCGTTTACTTTTTAACACCCGACGTGGTGGGCGTGGAACTGACCAACGCGCTGCGGGAAGGCATTACCGCCACAGACCTGGTATTGGCCATTACAGAGCTGCTGCGCAAGAAAAAAGTGGTGGGCAAATTCGTTGAATTCTATGGCCCGGGTGCCGCCAGTTTGTCAGTAACCGACCGCGCGACACTGGCCAATATGGCACCAGAGTACGGCGCCACCATGGGCTTCTTTCCGCCGGATTCAAAAACAGTTGAATTCATGCGAAAGACCGGCCGAACAACAGCTGAAGCAGATCGGTTCGAGGCGTACTTTGAAGCCCAAGGCTTGCTTGGAATGCCTGCACCCGGCGCAATCGATTATTCGGAAGTGGTCACCCTCGACCTCGACACGGTTGAACCATCATTGGCTGGGCCAAAACGACCACAAGACCGCGTGTTGCTGAAAAACATGAAGCAGCAATTCAACGCACTTTTTTCTGAACCCATGGCTGCGAACGGTTTCGGAAAAGACGCCGCCACATTGAACACACGTTACCCCACCGGGCTGGACAAACTCAGCATTGGGCATGGCGATGTGTTGCTGGCAGCCATCACAAGCTGCACCAATACATCCAACCCCGGCGTAATGCTAGCCGCAGGCTTGTTGGCCAAGAAGGCAGTTGAAAAAGGGTTGAAAGTACAGCCGCACATTAAAACCTCGCTGGGCCCGGGTTCTCGCGTGGTGAGCGACTACCTGGAAAAAACAGGCCTGCAACCTTACCTCGACCAACTTGGATTTAACGTGGCCGCTTATGGCTGCACAACCTGTATTGGCAATGCAGGCGACTTGTTGCCTGCAATCAATGACACCATTTTGAAAAATGATGTCATCGGATGTGCAGTGTTGTCGGGCAACCGCAACTTTGAAGCACGCATTCACCCCAATTTAAAAGCCAACTTTTTGGCTTCACCACCGCTGGTCGTCGCTTACGCATTGAGTGGTAAAGCCAATATGGACATGACAACTGAACCCCTGGGTACAGGCAGCGACGGCCAACCGGTTTACCTGCGCGACATTTGGCCCAGCAATGCCGAAGTGGATGAATTGCTGCCCACTGCGCTGGACGCACCCACATTTGTACGCCTGTACAGCAACTTCACCGAGGGCCACGACCTTTGGAACAACGTACCCGCTCCAGAAGGCCAGGTTTACCCATGGCCACAGTCCACCTACATTGCCAAGCCACCCTTCTTTGATGACTTTTCAATGCAGCCTTCCAAGGTGGAAATCATTTGCGGTGCAAAACCCTTGCTGATTCTTGGCGATTCGGTCACCACAGACCACATTTCACCGGCAGGCTCATTCAAACCCACAACACCCGCTGGAAAATATCTACAGCAGCATGGTGTAGAACAAGCAGATTTCAACAGCTACGGCTCACGGCGTGGCAATCACGATGTGATGATTCGCGGCACCTTTGCGAATGTTCGCGTGAAAAACCTGATGATTCCTCCCGATGCAAATGGCAATCGCATTGAAGGCGGCTTCACCATCAAAGACGGAAAACAGACCACTGTGTACGACGCGGCCATGGAATACATGGCACAAGGCACACCCACCATTGTGCTGGCGGGTGAAGAATACGGCACAGGATCATCCCGTGACTGGGCAGCCAAGGGCACGCAGCTACTGGGTGTAAAAGTGGTTGTGGCCCGTAGCTACGAGCGAATTCACCGCAGTAACCTGGTGGGCATGGGTGTGCTGCCGCTTCAGTTTTTGGGCGGTGATTCCATACAAAGCCTGAAGCTGGACGGCAGTGAAACCTTCGACGTCATTGGTTTGACGGAGGACACTGCTCCGCAAGCCGAACTGGTGTTGAGAATTACACGCGCCAACAGCGAAGTTCAGGATGTGAAAGTGCTCAGCCGCATCGATACACCGATTGAGGTGGAGTATTACAAGCACCGGGGAATTCTGCCGTTTGTGCTGCGGGAGTTGCTGGGGGCAAGTCAGTGAAGTTGAGCGGGTCTCTCGAACTGGCACGGCCCGAAGCAGTTGGCCTTACCCCTTGCTGCTTCTCGCCTGCTTCGCCCCTTGCCTGATCAACAACAAAATCGGCACCAGAGCAATCATCACGATCATGAGCGCAGGCACTGCTGCTTCGGTCAATCGCTCATCCGAGGCAAACTGATAAGAAACAACAGCCAAGGTATCGAAATCAAAAGGCCGCAACACCAAGGTGGCGGGTAACTCCTTGATCACATCCACGATCACCAACAACATGCCGGTGGCCACAGATCCTCTTAACACCGGCAAATGCACATGCCACAACACTTGTCGTGGTGTACGGCCTAGAATTCTGGCCGACTCGTCAATATGCCGTGTAATTTGCTGCAGACCCGAGTCCACGGATTGCAAGGCCGCCGATGTAAAGCGAACGTTGTAGGCATACACTAGGGCCAACACACTGCCTGTCAGGGCGGGCACTTGCCAGCCCATGTCATAAGTGAAGCGATCAACTGTAGCCAGTGGCAACAAAATGGCAATTGCCAAAATTGCGCCAGGCACACCGTAGCCCAGCGAAATCAAACGATAAATTGCGGTAACCCACCACACATGCGCCTGTCGTTTTACGTACGCCAGGAACACTGCCAGAACAACCGCAACTAGAGCCGCCATGCCACCCAGCAGTGCCGAGTGGTAAGCCCACTGAAAACTGCGCGCCCAATTGATCGAGGTGTCTACGTCTACCACCAAAGCCAACAAAATAAACACCGGCAGCACGAATCCCAATACAAAAGGCATGGCCGACAAAAACACCACCCATGCGGCCTGAAAACCTTTCAAGCGTTTTCTTTCAATGGTGCTGCCTTTACCCGATTGCGTGTAAAACTGGGCACGCCCTCGCGCCTTGGATTCAAAAACAATCAAGGCCAGCATGACAACCAGCAACATCACTGCGAGCAAGGCTGCACTTTCCCTGTCACCCAAATTCAGCCAGGTGTTGAATATTGCGGTGGTGAAGGTGCGCACCCCAAAATAAGACAAAGCACCGTACTCCGCCAGGGTCTCCATGAGCACCAACGTAAGCCCCACAACCCATGCAGGGCGAGCCACGGGCAAACCCACCTTGAGGAAAGCACTGGTCGCGCTGTGCCCCAAAGAACGTGCGGCATCCAGCATGGAAGGGCTACGCCCTAAAAATGCGGTTCTCGCCATAATGTAAACATAGGGATACAACACAAAGCTGAGTACAAGAATGGCGCCCGAGGTAGAACGAATTTCTGGAATGCGGAAATCATTGCCCAGAATTTCCCGCAAGCTGCTGGCCAACCAACCAGAATACTGAAGTGCATCGGTGTAAGCGTAGGCAATGACATACGACGGCATGGCCATGGGCAGCAACAACAGCCATTCAAGCCATTTCCGCCCGGGAAATTCGTGTGCTGAAACCCACCAGGCAGGCAACACACCCATGGTACTGGTCAGCACCACCACACCAATACACAGATAAACCGTTTGCCAAACCAGATCGGGAAGAATGGTGCTAGCCAAATGGATTAGAACCTGGGGAGCCTGTACCAAGCTAAAGCCAGCAAGGCCGAACAAATAGACGAACGGCAGCAACAGCAGCAACGCCAGCAGTGCAACAGAAATGCGACTTCTTAACCCCAAAGTAAACAAACAAACCGCCCAGACATGGCAAAATAGAAGTGAGAACGATTTTACTTTAAGTTCATGAGACTCACCTGACCCAAAGGTGAACTGCGTAGTAAACAGACCACGGTACCACCGAAAAAATGAAACAAGCCCCTGCCCTGAGCATCAATGAACTGAGCATTCTGTACCCAGGTAGCAGCACACCTGCTGTTCGCAATGTCAGTTTTGAACTTGCGCAGGGTGAAATTGCCTGTTTGCTAGGTCCCTCTGGCTGCGGCAAAACAACCTTGTTGCGCGCAATTGCCGGCTTTCTCATGCCTACACAGGGCAATATTATGCTGAAGGGTGAAAAAGCAAGTGAACCTGGCAAGGTACGCAGTCCGGAGAAGCGGAATGTGGGCGTCGTTTTTCAAGACTATGCCCTGTTCCCCCACCTCACTGTTCGCAAAAACATTGAGTTTGGTTTACACAAACGCAGTGAACATGAAAAGCGCAATCGCAGTGGTGAATTGCTGGCCTTGATTGGGCTTGAAGCGCTGGCGGACCGTTACCCCCATGAATTGTCGGGTGGCCAGCAACAACGCGTCGCGCTTGCGCGCGCACTGGCTCCCAAACCCACGCTGATTTTGCTCGACGAGCCGTTTTCAAATCTGGATGTTGAACTCAAAGAGAGACTTACTTTTGAAGTTCGGGAAATTTTAAAGGCAGAGAACATGAGTGCCATTTTGGTCACCCATGATCAGCATGAGGCATTCAGTATGGCCGACCGAATCGGGGTAATGCACGCCGGGGAGCTGCAACAATGGGGATCCTCCTACAGCCTTTACCACCAACCAAATTCACGCATGGTGGCCGACTTCATAGGGCAAGGTGTGTTCCTCCCGGGTCAAAAAACCGAGCAAGGCTTGCAAATTGAGTTGGCTCACCTGCGGCTAACTGAAGACCAATTGCCTAAAAGCAATGAATTTGATGTTCTGATTCGCCCTGACGACATTATTCACGACGACGCCAGCCCCATGCAGGCCAAGGTGGTGCGAAAGTCTTTTCGTGGTGCTGATTTCTTGTACACACTTGAACTTGAAAGCGGCGTTCATGTGCTGGCATTGGTGCCAAGCCACCACAATCACGCGATAGGTGAACCAATCGGGATCAAACTGGAACTTGACCACGTCATCACATTCGATCGGGTTTAATTAGAGCCCCACTCTTCAGCGAAAATCAGCCCAGTTCGTTTGAACCAGTTGCACCAGAAGGCAAGCCGCTGTCTGAATCAGGGTTGGAAGCTGTAGAACTGATGGATGAAGTACCGCCAGCAGAGGCAAAAAGCTCGGAAGCTTCCTGAATACTGTTAGGGTTGGAGAAATCCAGCGTTAGCGGGAAGGCCTCAGGAGAGGTAAACAAACCATCCAGTGTTGCCTCGTATGCCAAAGAGTGAAGGTTGCCAGCCAATTCTGGTTGTGCGAACAAACCTGAATCAATTTGCATCGAAGCCAACAATGAATCGGTGTCAAACTCAGCCACCTCATGAACAGCGTTGTTGACTTCACCGGAAAGTTCGCCAAACATATCTTGGCTTAATGCGTTCAAGTCGAGCACTTGGGCCTGGATGTCTGCAATCAGTTGGGTCAACTCAGAGTAGCTGAGCTCACCACTCAAAGCGTGCTTCACGCGGGGCATGGCACTCAAAAGCTCTGAGTTCAACGCTTCAAACGAGGCTTGTTCGTTCATGATGTTCAGCATTCCTGCAGTGTCTGCATTGGCAAGCAATGCCGGATCAATGCTGGCAAGGCTTGAAGAACTCTCGAAAACGCTGACGTCACTGACGCAGGCCTGAGAAATGCATCGCAATTCACCAAACCCAAGGGACGGTGCACTCGAAAATTCTTTGGGATCAAGACCGTCGGATGACGAAAAAGCAATTTTTGTTGAACCGGGCGATGGCTCAAAACTGTCAAAAAACTCAATCGTTGCCTTGCTAACAGGATCGCGCAACTCTCCAGCGGAGTAGCTGTGATCGGTCTGCACTGACAACTGAATGACGGAATTTGACATAAACCCAATTTTTTTCGTGACGTACTACCAGTTTATACGATAGGCCACTCAAATTGGATTCAAAACACCCCCCTATCAAAAAAGGGGGTGAGTTTTATTTATTTTGGTCCAAAGAACCCAACAAGCCATCCAACGCGCCACCCTCAGAGCCAGCAGTGGAAGAAATCCCGCTGCTAAGTGAATCCAGCAAACCAGAATCGGAGTCGCTTGAGGAGGTACTCAAACCCGACAACAAACCTCCACCTCCAGTAATGGGATCAAGAATTGGGTCCAGCAGCGGATCGGTGATGTCCGTCACAGGATCAAGAATCGGATCCACAATCGGATCCACTACCGGGTCGGTGATGTCGGTAATCACATCTACTATTGGATCTACAATCGGGTCGGTGATGTCGGTAATCACATCTACTATTGGATCCACCACCGGATCGGTGATGTCGGTGATCACATCCACGATTGGATCTACGATCGGATCCACTATCGGGTCAGTGATGTCGGTGATCGTGTCGATAATCGGATCCACCACTGGTGCGGTGATATCGGTAATCGTGTCGATCACCCCACTTACCGGGTCGGTTACAGGAGTCAAATCCAGATCGGGCAAGGAGCCCACCAAAGACGCGATGTCATCAAATGTTGAATCCAGATTCAGCAAGCTGTCCAATTGTGGATTGGCACCCACATCAATGGTGCCCAAAAGGTCAGTCAATACCGAAGACACCTCGCCAGCATCTTCAAAAATACTCAAACCCAAATCGCCTGAGGGCAAGCCGGTTTGCGCTGCAAACTGGTTCTGGACATCGCCACTCAAATTGTCAAACACAGGTTCAAAAGTAGTGTTCAACAAATTGATCTGACCCAGCACTGCATCAATGGCAGTTTGCAGACTCTCGGGGCTTGGGTTCTGGCCCAAACCGCCGATCAAGTTGCTCAACGCATCATCCGGGTTAATTCCTCCACCGCCTTCCAGCATTGCCATCAACTGTGCGAATTCAGCAGACACTGGCACCATGGAACCATCGGGATTTGCCACGGGCTTTAACAAGGGTAAATCCGAAATTTTAGATAGATCGGCAGGCTGTACCAAAGCCTTGTTGCCCAAACCCGCCAAAGTTGCAGACTCGCCCACTGCTGTTTTACCAAAAGTGACAGGCGCTGCGCTGGCCACTTGGGCTGCCATGCCCATGGCACTGGATGCACCACTTAAATCGGCTGCCGCCACCGCACCCAAAAGGCCTGCGCCTGAATACGCTGGAGACAATCCTGAGAAACCGCCACCTGACTGGTTGGATGAATGCAACTGGCTTTTTACCGCGCTGCCTGGGAAACCGGAGTTAGCGCTCAAACCTTCAAATTCGGATGTATTCAGGGTTGATTGCAGAAACTGCATATTCAAGGCTGAAGGATCGGCGAGTTGCTGCTCCGCACGCTCCACAGCCAAATCTTCAGCCGTGCTCTTGATGTTTTGAATATCGTCACCCATTTTTGTCATTCCTCTGGGAATCGCCCCGTTCATGCCAGTTTCTCAGGGTTCCTGCCCAGCGAATGGATGAAATAAGGCAGTAAAGTACCCCTGTTTGGACAGTGTGAGCACTTTACTGACAAAAATCAAGACTTTACCGATAAAACCGAGGATCCAGAACCGGTGCCGGTTTCAGGGTGGGGCGCAGCTCTTTTTCAGTTGCACTGCCCTGTACGCGGCTGCGTTCGGAGCTTTTTTCAACTTCAAGACGCTGCGCCGGGGTCAGCACAAACCCAGCTGCTTTTTCAACTTCAGTCTGGCTCACATCCAAACCAAGCTTTTCGGCAATTTTCTGGTCTGCCGGGCTGCTGGCAATATCGGCTGTGTCCTTCAGACTACTCTCCAAGCGCTCGCGTTCAGGAGTTTTCGAGAAAAACAGTTCAAACCAATCGCCCTCAGCACCGGGAGTAGGCATCATCAAGCCCATGGCATGCATCAGGCGGAAACTTGCGTCGCGAGCATCGAAGACTGCGTTGATATAGGCGATCAATACGTTGAAGTACTCAACTTGGGCATCCAACATCACGATCACCGTTTCACGGCCAAAATCACGAAGCCTTTTGCGGTTTTTAAACACCTGCAACGAGTCAGCGTACGCGCCACGTAAAGTCACTGCCCGAGACTGTCCTGCCGACCATTTACCCCATTGAAAACGAACACTCTCCTCAACGCGCAACCTGGCCGCAGCCAACTGAGCACGCCGGGTATCAATGGTGGCAGCCGCCTGATTCACGCGTGCCACCTGCTCGCCGCCCGAAAAAGCGCTGTACTGCAAACGCAGGTTCACCGAGCTGTCGGTTCTGTCACCCGTAAACGGGTCGGGTTCACCAAAAAATTGCTGAATACCCACCAGGTTTAAAGATGGGTATAGGCTTGCATCCTCAGCCGTGTAGTTGTGCCGCGCTTTCACAATCTGGCTTTCAGCCACTCGAATTTCAGGATTGGAAAACAGTGCTTTTGTGACCGCCTCATCCACCAGCTGGGGCAGCATATTGCGCTGAATCTCCAGCTCAGGAACGTTGTATCCCTCTGGATAAACGCCAAAGTAACGGAAATAAGTGGCCCTCGCCTCCTCAAATTGCCCCTCAAAATTCACCAAGCGGTCGCGGGTGACCGCCAACCGGGCTTTGGCAAACTGCGCGTCTGTCACGCCACTTCCGCCCAGCTCAACCCGGCGCTCTTCCAGAGCCAGTAACTGAGCCACTGCGGCCTCGGCCGCGCGCGAGGCTTCTACCAACAGCGCATTGCGCGACAAGGTACTACTGGCCAAAAAGCCTTCGAGCACCACGTCTTGAATTGTTTTTACGAATTGCCCGTCGGCAATGGTGCCATCGGTTTCAGCAGCCTTCACGCGCGCGGTAATTCGGCCGGCTGTGTACAACGGTTGGGTCACGGTAATGTCGGTTGATTGCCGGTTGGTTACCGTAGAACTTGAACTGGCATTTGCACCCACAGTAATTCGTGGGTAATACGCAGCACGGGCACCATCTTCAATAAATTGCGACGCATTCACATTGATACGTGAGGTCACAATTTCAGGATTGGTTCGCAACATATTCAAAAAGCGAATCTTGGTGAGCTCTTCCTTGCTCATTTTTGCAGCTTCAGCCGGAGCGATGCGCCTGGCACGAAACTCGTTATTGTCATTACCCACATTCGCAGATGGTTCAACGTTCTCGGGCAAGTCTTGCGCACCTACTGGAAATGCAAGAAGGCCCGCAATCAGCACACACAGTGCTTTGCGAGCCCATACGCCCCCCTGGGTCATGTCCAATTGTTTTGTCATGTGTTGCTTTATGGTTCTCTGAAGGCTTCTTGCTTCAGCTTCAATACAGGTTTTAACAAATAATAAATAAAGGGCTGCGAACCCACATTAATATCCACTTCAGCAGTCATACCCGGCGAAATGCGCAACGGCGCGTCAGGCGTACCAAAAAACGCCTTGTCGGTACTCACAATCAACCGGTAATAAGGCCCGGTTTCTTCTGTGCCTGGGTCGGTGTCGGCTGCAATTTGAGTCACTTTTCCGGGCAAAGTGCCATAACGCAAAAAGTCGTAGGCTGACACTTTCACTTCGGAAGGCTGATCCATGCTCACATAACCGCGATCTGCGGGTGAAAGCCGGGTTTCAACAACCAACACCTCATCAACAGGTACCACTTCCATGATTGGTTCGCCCTGGCGAACCACGTTACCAACAGCCTGCAACTTCAGGTTCTTCACAACCCCATCAATGGGTGACCGAATCACTGCACGATCTCGCTGATCACTGGCTCGATCAATTTCGTCCTTTAGACTGGCCAGCTGCCGTTCAAGTGTCGTTAATTCATCAGCAGCCCGGCGGCGAAACTTTCCTTCTTCTTCAATGCGGCGCGCACGGCTTTGCCCAACCGAGGCTTGGGCTGATGCTATGGTTTGACGCATCGAGGCAATTTCAGCAGTCAAGCTATCGTAATCACGCTTCTTGGTCAGGTATTCCAACTGCGACACGAGCCTTTCCCGCACCAACTCTCGCGTAATTTCCAGTTCACGCAAGGTTGTTACAGCGCGATTCTCCAAGCCTTCAAGCTTGGCCTGTAACTCACCCACCTTGCCTTGGTTGCCCAGCATTTGGCTGTCGTTTACACCCAAAATACCGTCCAGTTCAGTCACACGCGCAATGTAAGTGGCCTGCTCGGTACGGTACAAATCAGGGTAATTCGCAATAATTTCAGCAGGATAATCGGGTGCCTTGCCCGAAGCTTCACCCAGCAAACGCGCACGGCTCATCTCAAGTGCGGCACGCCGGCTTTTCAATTCTTCAATGTTGATACCCGAGGTGGCCAGATTCAGTTGAACCAACATGGCCCCTTCCTTCACGACATCACCCTCTTTCACAGCCAGGTCCTGAACAATACCGCCTTCCAGGTGCTGAATACTTTTAACTCGCGTCGAAGGGATTACCTTACCGGGTGCAGTTACCACCTGGTCAACGCGGATAAACAAGGAGGCGAACAGAGACAGCGCGATCAAGCCAAGAGCGAACCTGCTTTTGGTATCGAATCCGCCACCGTTCGGTTTGTAAAGGGCGGGGACTTCATAGGGCTTCAAATCATTCTTGCCGACTTCGGCCAATGCATTATTAGACTTCATGATTTCTCGACCTTCGCTCATCAGGCTTGAGCGGCCTTACCGCCCGCATCCGTATTTGCTTGCCCCTCAGTACCGTTGGCTCCCAGCGCTTGCTTCGCAGCCTCGGAGGTCACTTGCGACGCTGCTTTGGGCGCGGCTGGCACAGGCTTCGGCACCGAAATGCCGTACAACAGTTTCAGCATCTCCGGTGTGGCACCTACATGCAACTTTGAGGCCTTGTCCAGATAAATAATCTTGTCGCAAATCGACATTAAACGCACAGAATGCGTCACCATGATGATGGTTTTTACAGTGGCAAGGCTCTTGAATACAGCCATCAAATGGGTCTCTGCCGCAAAATCCAGATCGTTTGTTGGTTCATCCAGCAACAACACGGGTGCGTCCGACAAAAACGCCTGAGTAATCGCAACCCTGCGACGCTGGCCTCCCGACAAGCGGTTACCGCCCTCGCCCACTTGAGTCATGTAACCGTCGGGCATTTTCGCAATGAATTCATGCGCGCCCGAGCGCTTGGCAGCCAACAGAATTTGCTCATCGCTGGCATCCGGGTTAGACCGGCGCAAATTCTCGACAATCGTACCTTCAAACAATTGTGAGGTCTGGGGCAAAAAGCCGATCCACTTGGCAAGTTCTTGGCGAGAAAACTGTGACAGATCATACTCATCAAGCAACACACGGCCGCTTTGTGGCTCATAAAGACCACGCAACAGTTTCAGCAAAGTTGACTTGCCCGCACCGTTGTCACCTGCCAAACCGTAGATACCGCGCGGGCCAATTTGCGCCGAAACCGACTTCACGACTTCTTTTTGGGCACCCACGTGCTGATAACTTACGTTTTCAAGTCGCAAGGCGCCCGAAGGCATGGGCAGACTTAAACCGGTGTGTTGCTTCTCTTCATCGGCAGCAAACACCTTGTTCAATCGATCGGTGGCCTCACGGGAATGGGCAATTGACCGCCAGTGACCGGTCAACGCAGCCAATGGGCCAATCGCCTTGGCAGCCAGCATGTTCGAAGCAATCAAACCACCCACGGTCATCCATTGGTTGATCACCGCATAGGCGCCAACGGCTGTGATCGCCACGTTCACACACAACATAATAGAGACCGACAACTCGCGCTGATCTTCCATTTCGCCGTTCTTCTGGAACGATTCCTGAACCCAAGAGTTGTAGCTTGACACCCAGGCCCGCTTGGCGGAATCGTCTTGAACCAAGCTTTTGATCGCTTCGCGGCCCCGACAAACCTCGGCCAGTACTTCGTCCCGGCGGCGGGCACGAGAAAATTCTTCTACACGGCGCTTTCGGAACTCTCCCGAGCTATACCATGACAAAGCCGCCAAACACACCAAACCAATCAACACCACCGGCAATACAGGCAAAGCAATTGTGGCGATCAATCCGATGGCCAGAATGGCAAACGGCAAGTCAAGAATGGTCATGGCAACAGCGCCACTCCAAACCACGCGCACGGTGTCTACGTCTTTAAACAGGGAATACCAAGCGGCAGTTGAACGCGCTTCGAGCTGTCGCAACGGAATCGACAGAATTTTATTCATCAACTTACTGGCGATTTGTCCGTCAATTTTCACAGCGGCTACGCGCAGAACGCGAGCCCGGAAAGATCGCAAAATCAAATCGGCTGCAAGCAAAATACCCATGCCGATCAACAAAGCAGTCAGCGTGTTCAAGCCTGAACGATAAATGACGCGGTCATACACCTGCAACGAAAACACGGCAGGAAACAAAGCCACCAAGTTCACGAAAATAGACAGCAAAGCTGCGCGCTTTAACAGGGGTAAGGCGCTGCGAATGACACCCTCAACTGTTTTAGAACTGGATGCATCTGCTGCACCGCCACTATCGGCAGCGGTTTCCCCAGACTTTTCTGGTTTTAAACCGAAGTTCCAGAGTGCTTCGAGTCTTTCTTTGAACAAATATTTAACCGACATTGCGAGTCCCTTGGTTACACAGCGCCTGCCGAACCAGCCATGCGCAGCTGTTGCGCCTTGAGTCGTTCAAGCAATACAAGGTACGAAGCGATCAAACGAACCACAGCAGGGCGCATGCCGGCCAACTGTTCACGAGTCAATTTGGCCAGCGGGTTTTCCAATCGGGGTTTGGCGTCGGGCTGCGCATCAATCGCTCGACACACTCGCTCAAATACATTGCTCAAGGCTGCATCCACCTCCGCTTCACTCATGGCGCTATACAACACTTGCGGCTTGGCATCAATCAAACTAAGTCGCTCTTGCCAGCTCAGCACCGACCTGGCCAACACCGGGTCCAGTCTCAACTGGCCTTCAAATGCGACGCGCTCTGCTCCACGCATCACACCCAGTACGTAGTCGGCAGCCAACCAGTTTTTGTCGTCATCAGTCATGCGGCCCCCTTATGCCATGTATCCGGATTGCTCGGCATCCTGGCGTCGCGAATTGCTCGCGGCCATAGAGGCCAAACCTTCGGATTGAAATTCGTCGTATACGGTTTTCAATTCAATCAAACCCCTGCGAACCCAAGTTTTAACAGTTCCCAATGGCACATCCAGATGCTCAGATATTTCTGCATGGCTCATGCCATGGGTGTAAGCCAATGTGAGAACCTGACGGTATTTTCCATCAAGGCGCTGCACGCAGGCTTGCATCACCCGACTGGTTTCCTTGTCATCACTGCTGGTTGAGTGGGCCTCGAACACCAATTCATTGGGTTCATCGTCCTGGTCAGAAAACTGATCCAGGGAAATCGAATTCACGGTATGGCTTTGCTGGGCGATCAAATCAAGAGCCCTGTTTCTCACCACTTGGTGCAACCAGGTTTCAGGCGCGGAAAGCTTGTTGTTGAAGGTATGGGCGTATCGCCAAAGGCGTATGTAGGCGTCCTGTAGCACGTCTTGGGCCAGACCGGGTTCCCGAACTATGCGCAACGCGACCGCAAACATCTTTCGAGACGTGAGCTGATATAACTCCTCAAACGCCTTTCGATCGCGATTTGCAATTCGTTCAATTAAAGAAGCAAGCTCTTCTCTCAACCTGGCTGTCCCCGAGATGAAGTCATCTGTGTGTGTTTGATACGTCCTGATACTGTTAATTTACAGTCGAGCTGGACTTTGGTTTCGTCAAAAAGGCCAAGTTTTACTGCTCAAACCACTGAATAGGGCCACCCAACCAAGGGGGATGTAACTCTTAAGTATCCCCTAGCTAAGGGATACTAGCAAAAGTTCCGATTCCAGAACAGTACTTGTACTGTCTATTTGCTTACATAGTCAGTCGAAATGCAATCCCCCCAAAAGTAATTAACCCGCTTGAAATTACCTACACAACCATTGAATCCAAAATTTATCGCCTGAAGTACAAATCGAATAAGGATTACACCGAACTACTTAATCGCGGGGCAAACAATGACCTTAATACCGAGCTGGCCAAGCCAGCCACACATGGGTGGGACTATGAAGAATGAAAAGGGCTTGGCAGGTCGACCATTAACGCCCCGCGAAACGGGCATTCAAAGCACGCCCCCGGGCAGAACAATCAGCCTTCAGCCCATGTTCGTCACCAACCGGACAACCCTTGAGGAAATAGACAATCACCTGGCCAGCGCAGAGACCCGAATCGTGGTGATCACCATTGAAAAGGGCAACAGGCACGGAGAAGTGGTGGTTCAACACATAGGCGCTAGTTATTCCGATGTTCGAGTAGTGCTGGTGTGCGAAGGCAGTGCGCAAGACATTCTGGCTATGGCGTTCAAACCGGGCGTGTGGGCCTGCGTGGGTCGTCAGTCGTCGGTGGAAACGCTTCGCGAGGCTATCGATACGGTTGCTGCGGGCGCGCGATATGTAGCCCCTGAACTGGTCAATAACAAATCAACCTCTTCCTACGGTTCTCCTGAGCAGCAGAACCTGGGCAATCAGATTAATCCGCTCGCCGACCAAGACGAAGGTGCGCAATTGACACGTCGTGAACGTCAGGTGCTCACCTTGATCGCTCAAGGCCGCCCTCGCCGCGAAATCGCTGAATTGTTGAAGGTTTCACCACGCACCATCGACGCCTATCGCGCAAGGTTGCTGCAAAAGCTTAACCTGGACTCAAGTGTTCAACTGGTGAAGTATGCAATTTCTGCAGGCATGGCCAGCTAAAAGTTAGTGCAGCAAACCGAAACAACGGCCGATTAAAACTCCGCAGCATTGCGGGGTTTTTTGTTTGTGCGGCTAAAATAGCGGTTTAGTGCAACTCACCCTCCATCAAACATGAATAAAAAAGCTCTAGTGCTGTTTTCCGGCGGGCAAGACAGCACAGTTTGTCTGGCTTGGGCACTTTCCAAATTTGAGCACGTCGAAACAATTGGTTTTGACTACGGGCAACGTCATCGCATCGAACTCGAATGCAGACTGACCGTACTGGACCGGGTGCGCGAACAATTTCCAGAATGGGCATACAAGCTTGGCGAAGACCGAGTGATTGACCTCAGCTGGCTGGGGCAGATATCTGATTGTGCGCTGACCGAAGAGCGCGAAATCGAGTTGAACGAAAACGGCTTGCCGAACACATTTGTGCCGGGCCGCAATCTGGTTTTCTTTTTGATTTCATCGGCTGTGGCTTACCGCAGGGGTCTATCGACGCTAGTGGGTGGCATGTGCCAAACCGATTTTTCAGGTTACCCCGATTGTCGGGAAGACACGCTGAAAGCGCTGCAAGTAGCCACCAACCTGGGTATGGCCAGCACCTTTCGTTTTGAAACCCCACTCATGTGGATCGACAAAACGGAAACGTTTCAGCTGGGCGAGCAACTGGGCGGCAAAAAATTACTCGAAATTATTGTTCGCGACACTCACACCTGCTACACCGGCGACCGAAGCCACGAACACGACTGGGGTTTTGGGTGTGGTGAATGCCCAGCCTGCGATTTGCGCAAACGTGGCTGGAAAAACTACATTTCGCAACAGAATCAATAGCTTGAAACAGAAAAGGGCAACACCGCCGAAAGCCGCAACAGGCTTGGGTTTGCACAACTTTTAAGCAAGCTGAAAATAAATGAAATTATTTTGCAAAAACGTTTGACACAAAAATTTTTCTTGCTATAATTTCGTTCTCTCAACGACGTCAAGTTGTTGAAATGCGGGAATAGCTCAGTTGGTAGAGCGATACCTTGCCAAGGTATAGGTCGCGAGTTCGAGTCTCGTTTCCCGCTCCAAATTCCTAAGGGGAAGTGATACACTTCCCCTTTTCTTTGCCCGCCATATTTTGGTGGAACACCCTTGGCGGGGTGGCAGAGTGGTCATGCAGCGGACTGCAACTCCGTGTACGCCGGTTCGATTCCGACCCCCGCCTCCAAGTTTTCAAGCCATCAGCCCGGGTGGTGAAATTGGTAGACACAACGGACTTAAAATCCGTCGCTTACCGTAAAAGGGGCGTACCGGTTCGATTCCGGTCCCGGGCACCACAGGCAACACTCTTCACACAAACAATCGCGCGTACAATAGCGCATTGCGTCTAGAACTACCTCAAAGAACAACACCGTGACTCGCCGAATTCTTGTTACCTCTGCCTTGCCGTATGCCAACGGTGCCATTCACTTGGGCCACTTGGTCGAATACATTCAGACCGATATCTGGGTTCGGTTCCAGAAAATGCAAAGCAACGAGGTGTACTACGTGTGTGCCGATGACACCCACGGCACTCCAGTCATGTTGCGTGCGCAAGCCGAGGGCATCAGCCCCGAAGAATTGATTGCACGGGTCAGCACAGAACACCAACGTGACTTTGCCAGCTTCCATGTGGGCTTTGACAACTACTATTCCACCAACGCACCCGAGAACAAAGCCCATTGCGAGACCATTTACACGCGCTTGCGTGATGCGGGTTTGATCCAAACCCGTTCGGTTGAACAGTTCTATGATCCGGTCAAGGAAATGTTTTTGCCCGATCGCTTTATCAAGGGCGAGTGTCCAAAGTGCGGTGCGAAAGACCAATACGGTGATTCATGCGAGGTGTGCGGTGCCACCTATCAGCCCACTGAGCTGAAAAACGCCTACTCCACAGTGTCTGGTGCTGCCCCTGTGCGCAAAAGCTCCGACCATTACTTCTTCAAGCTTTCAGACCCGCGCTGCGAAAACTTCCTTCGCCAATGGACTCAAAGCGAAGGCCGCCTGCAGGTGGAAGCCAGCCGCAAAATGCAGGAATGGTTGGGTGAAGAAGGCAGCGGCAAACTGGCCGACTGGGACATTTCCCGCGACGCACCCTACTTCGGTTTCGAAATTCCAGATGCGCCCGGCAAATATTTCTACGTGTGGCTGGATGCACCTGTAGGCTATTTCGCCAGCTTCCAGAACCTGTGTGAACGAATCGGCGTGGACTATCAGGAATTTCTGAAAGCAGACACCAACACCGAGATGATTCACTTCATCGGCAAAGACATTCTGTATTTCCACGCCCTGTTTTGGCCAGCGATGCTTCAGTTTGCCGGTTTGCGCACGCCCACCAAGGTGAATGCACACGGCTTTTTGACAGTCGATGGCGCAAAAATGAGCAAGAGCCGCGGTACCTTCATTACCGCCGAAAGCTTCATTCAACAGGGCTTGAACCCCGAATGGCTGCGCTACTACTTTGCGGCCAAACTCAATTCCACCATGGAAGACCTGGACCTGAGTTTTTCAGATTTCACCGCCCGCGTGAACAGTGACCTGGTCGGCAAATACATCAATATCGCAAGCCGAAGCGCGGGTTTTCTGGTGAAAAACTTCGAAGGCCGCGTACTTGATTCCGCCATGCAACACCCGCTGCTTGCAGACATTCGCGCACAGGCTGCCGCAATTGCTACACATTACGACGAACGTGAATATGGCAAAGCCATTCGCGAAGTCATGGCTTGCGCCGACAAAGTGAATGCCTACGTGGATCAGGAAAAGCCGTGGGAATTGGCCAAGAACCCGGACAAGCAAGCCGAATTGCAAACCGCTTGTTCCATTTGTCTTGAAGCGTTCCGCTTGCTGACACTTTATTTGAAACCAGTGCTGCCAGTACTGGCCGGCAACGCCGAGAATATTTTGGGTGTCGCGCCAATGACCTGGGCCGATGTGAATACTCCGTTGAGCAGCGCGACACCTGTGCAGGCATTCAAGCACCTGATGCAGCGCGTGGATCAAAAGCAAATCGACGCTTTGATAGACGCCAACAAACAATCTTTGGCGCCTACTTCAGCATCCCCTGTGAAAACCGACGCCAAAAAATCTGCCACGTCAGTTGCAAGCACCGCGTCAGGCGAATACATCAGTATTGATGACTTCACCAAGATTGACCTACGAATTGGTTTGGTGAAAGAGTGTAAGGCAGTTGAAGGCTCCACGAAATTACTTCAACTCACGGTCGATCTGGGCGAAGAAAAACCACGCAATATTTTTTCGGGTATCGCCGCGCACTATCAGGCAGAGCAACTGACAGGGCAGTACGTTGTGGTGGTGGCCAACCTGGCACCACGCAAAATGAAATTTGGACTTTCTGAAGGCATGGTGTTGTGTGCGGCATCGGATGACGACACCGCATTAAGCACCCTGACAGCGTTGGGCAAACTTACGCCAGGAATGAAAATCAGCTAAAAGGAAAACATGGCCACCCCCCAGTTTCTGAAAACGCTCAAGCCATTCAAACCACGTATTGTGGACAGCTTGCAGGGATACAACTCCCAGCGTTTTTTGAAAGACCTGGGGGCAGGCATTACCGTAGGGGTAGTTGCGCTGCCGTTGGCCATGGCCTTTGCAATTGCCAGCGGGCTTGAGCCACAAACCGGCCTTTTCACCGCCATTGTGGCGGGCTTCATCATCTCCGCCTTTGGCGGATCCAGCGTTCAAATTGGCGGCCCTGCCGGTGCATTTATCGTGGTGGTGCTCGGCATCGTCAACCAATATGGCGTGGCCAACCTGATCGTTTGCACACTGATGGCTGGGGGGCTACTGTTCCTCATGGGCTTGACTGGCCTAGGAAGCCTGGTGCGACTCATACCGGTCAGCATTGTGATCGGCTTTACCAACGGCATCGCGGTATTAATTGCACTGTCTCAAATCAAAGATTTCTTTGGTTTGAACATTGATGTGACCCAAGGCAATTTTTTTGAAAAGAACTGGGCCTTGCTGCAGGCTATTCCTGGCCTCAATTGGTCTGCATTCGCGCTTGCCAGTATAAGCCTCGCGTTCCTTTTTCTATGGCCCAAATTGTTTGCTGTGCTCAGCAAAGAACACTCTGAAGGCACGTTTCCGAAAATTCTTCAAAGTGTTCCCGGCTCTGTGATATTGCTGGTTGCTGGCACCCTGGCTGCCTACATTCTTGGGCTTGACATTGAAACCATCGGCAGCAAATTTGGCGAAATTCCACGCAGCCTTCCAACTTTGACCCTGCCGTCCATCGAGTTGGCCAGCGTTCAAACGCTAATTGGCCCCACCTTGACCATTGCATTTCTGTGCGCCATCGAATCGCTGTTGTGCGCGCGCGTGGCCGACGGCATTACCCATGAGAAACACGACCCCAATCAGGAATTGATGGCCCAAGGTTTGGCCAATATCGCCTCGCCCCTGTTCGGCGGCATGCCGGCCACGGGCACCATCGCCCGCACAGTCACCAATATCCGTTCAGGTGGAAACTCCCCTGTGGCCGGAATCATTCACGCATTGGTGTTGTTGATCATCATGCTGGTCGCCGCACCACTGGCGTTTCACATTCCATTGGCAGTGCTCTCGGCCGTTTTGATGTTCGTGGCCTACAACATGGGTGAATGGCGTGAATTCCCAAAATTAAAGCAGTACACCACCGTGTACAGGGTCATCATGTTGGCCACTTTCCTTCTCACAGTGATTGTCGACCTTACGGTTGCAGTTCAGGTGGGCTTGGTATTGGCAGGCGTATTTTTTATCTACCGGGTTTCAACTCTCACAGAATTCATTCCGGTTTACCTGAAAGACGAAGACAGGGCACGAGGAATTGCGGCCTATAAAATTTATGGCTCCCTGTTTTTTGCAGTGGTGGGGAAAATTGAAAACCTGATTCTGAACACCGGAAAATCGACCAAAATATTGATTCTCGACCTTCACCAAACCATTTCAATTGACACCACCGCGCTGGAATGCCTAGAGGAATTGAATTCGGAACTGCAGCGTGCGGGCCATACACTGATATTTTGCGGCCTGAACAGTCAAGCCTTGTCCCTGTTCAAACGCAGTGGTTTTGCGGCCCAGCTCCAAACTTGGCAAATACAGGATGACTTTTCCGCGGCAATGGCACACGCCCAAGCAATTTCCGTCGAGGATCAGGCTGGCGCCTGATAAAATAGAAAATATCCTTTTAAACCATTTATTTGGCACGACACCATGCAATACGAATCTGAAGCAACCCAGTTTCTGGCCCAACTCAAGAATGAACGCCCCCACCTTGAAAATGAGCAGCAAAAAGGCCGGGCCCTGCTGTGGGACAAGCAACTGGACAAGAAACTTCAAGAGGGCTTCAAAGAAGCCAAAGTTGCACAAAAACCTTATGTGTATCAAAGCAAATAAAGTGCGGCTACTTTGAGCAGCGAACTCGACGACATCAGCGTACTGAACCCAAACGACAGCACCCCCGACACGGTGGATGGTGTTGGTTTGGCACGGCTGTATGGCGCCCCCTTGTTCAACATGCCCAAAGACCTTTACATACCACCCGACGCATTGGAGGTATTTTTAGAGGCGTTTGAAGGCCCACTGGACCTGCTGCTCTACCTGATTCGCAAACAAAACTTCAATATTCTCGACATACCCATGGCGGAACTGACCCGCCAGTACCTCACCTACATTGAAGAAATTCGCACCCGCAACCTTGAGCTGGCCGCTGAATACCTGCTCATGGCCGCCATGCTGATAGAGATCAAATCACGCATGCTGTTGCCGGTGATACCCAAGGATGGCGAGGAAGAAGCGGAAGACCCGCGAGCCGAACTCGCCCGCCGATTGATTGAATACGAACAAATGAAGCTGGCGGCCCAAGAGCTCGACAAGGTGCCACTGGTGGGCCGGGACTTCTGGATTGCTCACGCCTTTCACGACCCGAACACCGTTGAACGCTTCCCTGATGTGAATCCGGAAGAACTGCGCGACGCCTGGCAGGCCATTTTGCGCCGCGCGTCACTGGTCAAGGCGCACACCATTTCTCGAGAAGAGTTGTCGGTGCGTGAACACATGACCATGATTTTACGCCGCCTTCAAACCCAAAAGTTTGTTGAGTTTTTTGAGATGTTCGACATTGAACGTGGTGTGCCGGTAGTCGTAGTAAACTTTATCGCCATGCTGGAACTGACCCGCGAAGGCCTGGTGAAAGTAACCCAGGCCGAGCCATTTGCGCCCATCTATGTGCGCTTGGGGTATGAAGCCACGGGCGGCAACGGCGCCGACAGCATCGTTCCAGTCTAACCAATTTCTGAGGGCTCGGGCGCTCAGTTAGCTCAGGGCCAATTACGTAGCCTCTCAGCAAGCTCAGATTCATACCCTCTAGCGCCAGAAAGCCTGATAACCCCCTTGGTATTGAATTAACCACCCTAAGCGCCCCCGCTAAACAGCGGGCGGGCTGCGCTTTCGGCTTTGCCGAACGGGCGGTGAATTCAACCCCAAGGGCAGGCTTTCTTGACCGGCGCTGCGAGGGCATTGCAACCTGAGCATGCTGAGCGACCGAACTTGCGACTTGCGACTGAGGTGGCTAAGAGACAGGTGGCGAGCAACTAGCCAAATCAAACAGCACTGCTTAGCCAAAGAAGTCCTTGACCTTGTCCATCCAGCCCTTCGCCCGTGGCGAATGCTTGTCGCCATCGGCCGTACAAGACTGCTCAAACTCTTTCAGCAGTTCTTTTTGACGCTCAGACAAACGTACCGGTGTTTCCACCACAATGTGGCAGAACAAATCACCTGGGTAGGATGAACGCACTCCCTTGATACCCTTGCCACGCAAGCGGAATGTTTTACCGGTTTGTGTGCCTTCGGGAATATCAAACGATGCTTTGCCACCCAAGGTGGGCACCTCGATTGTTCCACCCAGTGCAGCGGCCGCAAATGAAACCGGCATTTCGCAATGCAGGTCATCACCGTCACGCTGGAAAACCGCGTGTTCTTTCAAGTGCACCTCGACATACAAATCGCCAGCAGGGCCACCATTGACACCCGGCTCGCCCTTGCCGCTCAAGCGGATACGCATGCCGTCGTCAATCCCGGCAGGCACCTTCACTTCAAGTGTTTTGTTGGTTTTCTTGCGACCCAAACCTTCACAGTCGTGGCACGGGTGCGGAATCATCTTGCCGGTGCCATGGCACTTCGGACAGGTTTGCTGCACGCTGAAAAACCCCTGGGTCATGCGCACCGCACCCGATCCACCACAGGTTGAACAGGTTTCAGGCTTGGTACCTGGCTTGGCACCACTGCCGGAGCATGTACCGCAGTTGTCCCACACCGGTACGCGAATTTGGGTATCAAAACCTTTGGCCGCTTGTTCGAGGGTGATTTCCATGTTGTACTTCAGGTCGGAACCACGGTACATCTGCGACTGGCGAGAACCACCGCCGCCGGCACGTCCACCAAAAATGTCCCCGAAAATATCGCCAAAAGCGTCCGAGAAATCGGAGAAACCACCGGCACCGCCACCACCCATATTCGGATCCACACCCGCATGGCCGTGCCTGTCGTAGGCCGCACGCTTCTTGGGGTCGGTCAGCATCTCGTAGGCTTCTTTGGCCTCTTTGAATTTGGCCTCCGCATCCTTGCTGTCTGGATTGCGATCGGGGTGATACTTCATGGCCATTTTTCGATAGGCTTTTTTCAGCTCATCGTCTGTGGCATTTTTTTGTACACCCAAAATCTCGTAGAAGTCCCGTTTTGCCATGTCAGTCTCAATTCATGCAGCTGTTCGCGAAACACTGCTTTTATTCGTACAAAAAGGGCTTCACTGAAAAACTGCAAAACATGCAGCCAACCAGTGTGCCCTTGGTTTTTGGCGAAACGCCCGTAGGGGCGCCTCGCTGCCAACATTACTTGTCTTTCACTTCCTTGAAGTCTGCATCCACTACGTCGTCTGCATCGTCTTTCTTGGAAGAAGACTGCTGCTCGGCGCCGCCCGGGTTTGCACCTGCTGCGGCACCTTCTGCAGCCTGTTGTGCTTGCATGTCGGCGTACATCTTCTCACCCAACTTCTGGGCTGACTCGGCCAACTCCTTGGTGCGGGCATCAATGGCGTCTTTGTCTTCGCCCTTGGCTGCCTCTTCCAAAGCCTTGCAAGCTGCTTCAATTTTTTCCTTCTCACCAGCTTCCAGCTTGTCGCCATACTCACCCAGCGATTTGCGGGTGCTGTGCACCAATGCATCAGCCTGGTTCTTGGCTTCAGCCAGTTCACGGCGCTTGGCGTCATCTGCCGCATTGGCTTCAGCGTCTTTCACCATTTTCTGGATCTCGTCCTCACTCAAACCAGAGTTGGCCTTGATCACAATCTTGTTCTCTTTGCCAGTGCCTTTGTCTTTTGCAGACACATGCAAAATGCCGTTCGCGTCAATGTCAAAGGTCACTTCAATCTGTGGCACGCCACGTGGCGCGGGTGGAATACCTTCCAGGTTGAATTCACCAAGGCTCTTGTTGTCGTTGGCCATCTGACGTTCACCCTGATACACCTTGATGGTCACAGCAGGTTGATTGTCATCGGCAGTTGAAAACACTTGGCTGAACTTGGTCGGGATGGTCGTGTTCTTTTCGATCATCTTGGTCATCACGCCACCCATGGTTTCAATACCCAAGGACAACGGTGACACGTCCAGCAGCAACACGTCTTTGCGGTCGCCACTCAATACGGAACCCTGAATTGCTGCGCCAGCGGCCACTGCTTCGTCGGGGTTCACGTCTTTACGCGGCTCTTTGCCAAAGAAGTTCTTGACGGCTTCCTGTACTTTGGGCATGCGGGTCATACCGCCCACCAAAATAATGTCGTCAATTTGTGACGTAGATACACCTGCGTCTTTCAAGGCCATTTTCATGGGCTCTACAGTGCGGCTGATCAAGTCTTCAACCAACGCTTCCAGCTTGGAACGGCTCAACTTGGTGGTCAAGTGCACAGGTGCGCCGTTGGCCATCGCAATGTAGGGCTCGTTGATTTCGGTTTGCTGTGAAGAAGACAATTCAATTTTCGCGCGCTCGGCAGCAGCCTTGATACGCTGCAAAGCGATTGGGTCTTTTGACAAATCAACGCCATTGTTCTTTTTGAACTCGTCGATGATGTGGTCGATGATGCGCTGGTCAAAGTCTTCACCACCCAGGAAAGTGTCGCCGTTGGTGGACAGCACTTCAAACTGCTTCTCGCCGTCAATGTCAGCGATTTCGATAATCGACACGTCGAAGGTGCCGCCGCCCAAGTCGTATACGGCAATTTTGCGGTCGCCCTTTTCGGCCTTGTCCATACCAAACGCCAATGCGGCAGCAGTAGGCTCGTTGATAATGCGCTTTACATCCAGACCGGCAATGCGGCCTGCATCTTTCGTGGCCTGACGCTGGCTGTCGTTGAAGTAAGCAGGCACGGTAATCACGGCCTCGGTTACTTCTTCACCCAGGTAGTCCTCTGCGGTTTTCTTCATCTTGCGCAGCACTTCGGCTGACACTTGTGGTGGTGCCAATTTCTGGTCGCGCACGCCAACCCATGCATCGCCATTGTCAGCCTTCATGATAGTGAAGGGCATCATGTCGATGTCTTTCTGCACTTCAGCGTCTTCAAACTTGCGGCCGATCAAACGCTTCACTGCATACAAGGTGTTCTTGGGGTTGGTCACAGCCTGGCGCTTGGCAGGCGCACCCACCAGAATTTCGCCATCTTCCATGTAAGCGATGATGGAAGGGGTAGTACGCGCACCTTCCGAGTTCTCGATCACTTTGTAGCCACCGCCTTCAAACACAGCAACGCAAGAATTGGTGGTACCCAAGTCAATGCCAATAATCTTTCCCATGAATTTCTCCGTGATTTCTAAATTCAGTAATATTCGGTTAGGTCTGATATGGGGCTAAAGCCCTTCAGTTCAAGGGGTCTTTCAACCCATTTGCCAAAATTTATTGCACCAATTACTGCGCAACCGACACCAAAGCAGGTCGAAGCACGCGGTCATTGATCAAATAACCTTTTTGCAGCACTGCCACTACATGGTTGGATGCCACAGCAGGATCAACTGAATCGCCTGGCACCATGGCCACCGCCTGGTGCTGGTTGGGATTAAACTTTTCGCCCACAGGGTTCAGCACTACGACCTTGCCTCGCTCAAATGCGGCTTCCAGCTGACGCAGGGTTGCAGCAACGCCATCTTTCAATGCTTCCGGAGTCTGGTTTTCAACGGCCAGTGCCATTTCAAGACTGTCCCGAACAGGCACCAAGGATTCAGCAAAGGATTCAATTGCGTACTTGTGCGCCTTGGCAACATCTTCTTGCGTTCGGCGACGAAGGTTTTCCATGTCAGCGGCCAGGCGCAAGTACACCTCCTTGGATTTCTCAACTTCATGGTGTGCATTTTCCAATGCCGCCTTCAGTACGGAAATTTCATCTTGGGGCGCTTCTTGCTGAACAGCCTGCTCGGTTTCGTTTTGGGTCTGCGCGCCTTGCTGCTGACCTTCTGGTGCCTGGGCAGACGTTTGTTCGTCTGTAGCCGGCTTTCCAGTGGGTTCTGACATGTCTTTTCCTCCATTAAAATTCAAAAGAGGCGACAGGCCTTTACCCGTCGCCCCTACTCTTGGCGGTAAATTGGGGCATGAACGGAAAATTCAAGCCCCAAAAATAGAATTACGCAGAATTGTTGGCAGAAACTTATTGCGCGCCCATTTCAAGCGCCAATTTTCGACTCTCGGCCAGTTCCTGTGCCATGGACTCTTCGTAACCCATGTCGACTGGCCAGCCCTGCATGTGCTGCGCAGTAATTTCAGACAGCATGGCTGCCGCCAGTTCACTGTCATTCAGGCAAGCAATGTAATGAAACTCGCCGCCACCCGCATGCTGAAAGTCTTCGCGGCCTTCCTGATTAATTTCCTCAAGGGTTTCAAGGCAGTCGGCCATAAAACCCGGGCACATCACATCAATGCGCTTGGTGCCGGCCTGCCCCAAGGCTTCCAGGGTTTTATCCGTGTAAGGTTCCAGCCATTTGGCCTTGCCGAACCGACTTTGGAACGTAACCCGGTAATTGCCTTTTTGCAGCCCCAATTCCTCGCCCAACAGGCGCGCAGTCTTGTGACACTCGCAATGGTAGGGATCGCCTTTGAGCAATGTCATTTCAGGCACACCATGGAAACTGAACAACAACACATCGCCCTGATCAAAATTGGGCTTGCCATGGGCTTGCCAGTGCTTGCGCACGCTTTCAGCCAAGGCGTGAATATAGGCCGGGTGATCATGGTAATGCTTCACCAAACGAAGTTCAGGAATGTTTCGTACGGGCTTGGCCCAGTCAAAAACAGCATCAAACACTGAGGCAGTCGTCGCGGCAGCGTATTGCGGGTAAAGCGGAAATACCAAGACCCGGTCGTATCCGTCTTTGCGAAGCTGATCCATTCGGCTGGCCACCGAGGGGTTGCCGTAACGCATGGCCAACTCGACACGAACATCCCAGCGACGGACCTTGAATGCTTCCGACAAAACCCGAACCTGCCGCTTGCCGATTGCCATCAAGGGTGAACCTTCATCGGTCCATACAGTGGCGTATTTGGCCGCTGACTTCTTGGGGCGAATCTGCAAAATAATGCAGTTCAAAATAATCCACCAAACCAGCTTGGGAATTTCAACTACACGTGGGTCTGACAAAAACTCCTTCAGATAACGTCTCAATGACGGAGTATCTGCATTGTCAGGTGTGCCAAGGTTAACAAGTAAGACCGCCGTTTTCTGCGGCGTGCCGTGACGAAATGGGGCTTCCGTGCGCATGGATACTACCTAGTGAACATCAAGCCTGAAAGTATACCCAAAGCTGGCCGCCGGGGTGGCTTACCCTACTCCGGATCCGACAAAGCCGAAGAAACCAGCTTCGATGTAATGTCAACAATTGGAATCAGTCGCTCGTAAGCCATGCGTGTGGGACCAATCACACCCAAAGTACCTACCACCTCGCCGTTCACATGGTAGGGCGCCGAAATCACGCTCATCTCTTCCATGGGTACCAGGCTGGAGTCACCACCAATAAAAATTTGCACACCTTCGGCCCTGTTGGAGCTTTCAAGCAGGCGCAGCAACGCGGTGCGTTGCTCAAACACACCGAACATTTTTTTCAGTCGCTCCATGTCAGTCGATAAATCTGACACATCCAGCAGTTTTCGCTCGCCCGACAACAGTACCCCATCGGCCTGACTTTCCTCGGCCTCTGTGCCCGCATTGACCGCAGCCTGCATCAACTTACTAATATCCTGGCTGATTTGGTGCAACTCCTCCGACAACCTTTGCTTGGCCTGCTGAAAACTCAAACCCGCAAAATGCTGGTTGAAAAAATTCGCAGCCATGGTCAATTCACTTTGCGTGTAAGGCTTCTCGACAATCAGGATCCGGTTTTGCACATCACCATCGGGCGTCACAATAATCAACAATACTTTTCGGTCTGAGAGGCTCAAAAACTCCACATGTCGAAACAGAGCCGCCTTTTTCGGCGCAGTGATCACCCCTGCGAACGACGACAAACTCGAAAGCAGGTTCACCGCCTTGTTCAACACACGATTAGGGTCCTCACGTTGAATACCACCACTCAATGCCGTTTGAACATCGATTGCCAAAGGCTTCACAGTGAGCAGCGAGTCCACAAACATACGGTATCCCTGCGGCGTGGGAACACGGCCTGCCGAGGTGTGTGGGGAAACCACCAGCCGCAACTCTTCGAGATCGGCCATCACGTTTCGAATAGTGGCCGGACTCAAATCCAGAGTCGAATACCTGGACAAAGCCCTGGAACCCACCGGGTTGCCCTCTGTGATGTACCTTTCAACCAATGTTTTCAATATGGAACGGGCGCGTTCGTCTATCATCAATGTCACTTCAAATGCGTGTTGCGATACGATTGGGCTTAGGATTGAAACCAAGGCTTCACTTTACGACAAAAACAGGGAATCAAGAATGCCGAAACAGAAAGGGATGTGCATTGCTGTGTTTGCCAAACATGGCGCCTCCCCAAAACAGGCCATTTGGCGAAGTGTGGTTGACCTGCTGGCCGCCAACGCCTTTCATGTACTGGTGTGCGATTCCATGTTGAGCAGCGGTTCTTCCAAACAATCAAAACCAGAATGTGATCAAGCCAACTTTGAGTTTGCGAATTTGGCCCTGATCAAGAAAAAAGCAAAAATCGCAGTGATCATCGGCGGTGACGGTACTTTTTTGGGTACAGCCCGTGAATTGGCCGATTCCAACATTCCCTTGATTGGCATTAACCAAGGCCGCTTGGGTTTTCTCACCGACATTCGCCTGGACGACATCAACCCCACCCTGATAGACACCATCAACGGTCAATCGGTCTCGGAAAACCGGGCTTACCTTGAAGGTCAAATTTTGCGACAGGGCAAAGTGGTAGAAAATCACATTGCCCTGAACGACATTGTGATCAGCCGTGGCATTGTGGGCGGTATGGTTGAACTGCGCGTGGAGGTAGACGGCACATTCATGTATGACCTGCGCGCAGACGGTCTGATTATTTCCACGCCCACTGGTTCAACGGCCTACGCCTTGTCGGCCGATGGCCCAATTTTGCACCCCAGTCTGGCTGGCTTGCTGATTGTGCCAGTGGCCCCGCATGCGCTTACAAACCGGCCAATTGCGTTGCCCCAACACAGCACCATCGATATTCATGTCACCGGCGGCAAGCAAACCGGCGTGCACTTTGACATGCAGTTCAATGGCCGCGCCAAAGTGGGTGACCAAATACGGATTAAGGTGTCACCACACCCAATCCAGCTTTTGCATCCGGAACGCTATGATTACTTCGCCATGCTGAGGCAAAAACTGCACTGGAGTGCAAGCCCCACAGAAGCTCCCCATAAAACTCGAGGACTCAGAGACAGCGGCCATGCTAAGTAGTTTGACCATTCAAGATTTTGTTATTGTCGACAAGCTCGACTTGCATTTCGCACCCGGTATGTCAGTGCTGTCCGGCGAAACCGGCGCTGGCAAATCCATTTTGATTGACGCGCTGTCGCTGTGCCTGGGTGCGCGTGCCGACGCCTCGCAAGTTCGGGAAGGTTGCGAACGCGCTAACATTACTGCAGTGTTCGAACTGAACCCAGCTGCCAAAGCCATACTCGATGAGCAATCGATTGATTGCAGCGAGGGCGAGATGCACTTGCGACGCGCCATCGAATCGAATGGCCGGTCAAAAGCCTACATCAACGGCACACCTGTACCTGCCAGCACCCTGAAAGAATTGTCTGAAACCCTGATCGACATTCATGGGCAACATGCTTTTCAAACGCTGGCAAAGCCTGGAGAACAACTGCGCTTATTGGACGACTTCGGTCAACACAACGCCCTGATTCAGGCCACAACCCAAACTTATTCCCGATTGAGGAATTCTGAAAAAGCCCTGAAACAGGCCCAAAGCAGCCAAGAGGACCGGGCCGCGCGGCTTGAAAACTTGCAGTGGAAACTGGACTCGCTGAGCAAAGTAGCCCCCAAGGCGGGCGAATGGGAAACTTTGAGCAATGACTTCGACCGTTTAAGCCATGGCGCAGAATTGATCGAAGGCACACAGCATGCAAGTGATGTGTTGTCGCAAAATGAAAATGCCCTGCTTGATCAATTGACCCAAGTGATCGAGAAGCTCAGTCACCTCAGTACCCGCGACCCTGCACTCGAAGGTGTTGTGAAAACATTGTCTGAGGGCGAAATATTAATTCGGGAGGCCAGCTACGATTTGGGCAACTACCTGAAACACAACGACCTTGACCCCGACACACTGGCTGAAGTGGAAGCGCGCATGTCGCTTTGGCATGAAACTGCTCGCAAACTGCGCATTCAGCCCGAAACACTGCACACAGAAATGGAGAGTGTACAAGCCGAAATCAAAGGGCTTGAGGAAGGTTTTGATGTTGAAAAGCTTCAGAAAGAACTGACCAGCGCGCGGCAAGCCTATGAAACACAAGCCGAACTGCTCACAACGGCTCGCAAGAAAGCTGCCCAGGCCTTGTCAAAACGAGTCACAGAATCTATGCAAACACTCAGCATGCAGGGTGGTGTGTTTGTCGTGGATGTGTCTGGGGGCGAACCATCAGCCAAGGGCAGCGACACCATTGAATTCCGCGTGGCAGGGCACCCTGGGGTTACACCTCAAGCCATTCAAAAA
The DNA here is from genome assembly GCF_002377005.1 of Limnobacter sp. UBA3528. Lineage (NCBI taxonomy): Bacteria > Pseudomonadati > Pseudomonadota > Betaproteobacteria > Burkholderiales > Burkholderiaceae > Limnobacter > Limnobacter sp. UBA3528. The sequence continues at coordinate 51,745 of NZ_DFOZ01000022.1, forward strand.
GTGGCCTCGGGTGGCGAACTTGCACGCATCAGCCTGGCTATTACAGTTAATACCGTTGAAAGCACACCGGTACCTACCCTGATTTTCGACGAGGTTGATAGCGGCATTGGCGGCGCAGTTGCTGAAACCGTGGGGCGTTACCTTCGCCTGTTGGCCGCGAATAAACAGGTGCTGTGCGTAACCCACCTGCCTCAAGTAGCGGCCCAAGGCCACAACCATTTTCAGGTCAGCAAAGACATTTCAGCGCAAACAACACGCTCAAAAATTGTGCAATTGGAGTCAAAGGCGCGAGTAGAAGAAATTGCAAGAATGCTGGGCGGGCAGGTGATCACCGAGGCCACACGCACTGCGGCGCATGAAATGATTGCCTCGGCAAACAGTTAAATTTATTTTCGTTTGTTTTCGCAGTCTTTTTTGGTGCAGGAGCCATAAAGAGAAAGTGCATGATCGTGGAGTTCAAACCCTCGGTCTTTGGCAATCATTTTTTGGCGACGCTCAATTTCTTCGTCAAAAAACTCCACTACTTTGCCGCACTGCACGCACACCAAATGGTCATGGTGAGCCCCTTCATTCAGCTCAAACACAGACTTTCCGGTCTCAAAGTGTTGGCGTGCCAGTAAACCAGCTTGTTCAAACTGCGTTAAAACCCGGTAAACAGTGGCCAAGCCAATGTCTAGGTCTTCTTGAAGCAACAGTTTGTAAACGTCTTCAGCACTGAGGTGACGGTGTTGCCCGCTCTGGAACAACTCCAGAATTTTCATTCGTGGCAGCGTTGCCTTTAAACCAATGCTTTTGAGATCCGTTGCTGTAGTCATGAGTTTGGTACCATTCTGAGGCTTAATCGAGTTCAAGTAGCTTATGATAACGCCTTTGCAGGACATGTTAGCGCACCGAATAAGTTACTCTGTTCCCACTTCACATGCGAATTCACAAAACAATGCGTATTTTACGACTGAATTTGATTCTTTGCTCGGCCTTGGCTCTAGGGCTTTCCGCGTGTTCCATTATCCCGGACAACTACGTACCCTCTTTCGTCAAACCCTACAAGTTTGATATTCAACAGGGTAACTTCATCACCCAGCAAGATGTTGCCAGGCTGCAGGTGGGCATGTCCAAAGAACAGGTGCGCTTTATCCTGGGCACTCCCTTGCTGAACGACGCCTTTCACGCCAACCGCTGGGATTACGTTTACCGCTTATTACGAGCCGACGGTCAAACTACACAATCGCGCTACACCGTGATTTTTGAGAACGAACGCGTGGCCCGCCATGGCGGTGAAAACCTTCCGGCAAGTCCTACCGATTTGTTGGGCCCGGACAGCACAACCAAAGTGCCGACTGAGCCATTGCCCTCGGAAAAACCAGCCGAAGACATCAAGGACGCCGAATCTGCCGTAGGCGGCACAGAACGCGCACCCGTACTTAAATAAAAAGCCATGACCAAGCCACTTCAAATTGCAATAGCCGGCGCCAGTGGGCGCATGGGCAAAACATTGATCGAAGCCATTTTGAACCACCCCGACTGCGAACTTGCTGGCGCTTTTGATCAGGCTGGCTCACCCAGCATTGGTCGTGATGCCGGCGACTTCATGGGTATCTCATCGGGTGTGCTGGTGACTGACAACACAGACGCTGCATTGAGCAATGCCGATGTCTTAATCGACTTCACCCGTCCGGAAGGTACTTTGCATCACTTGGCCCTGTGCGAGAAGCACGGCGTAAAGGCTGTGATCGGCACCACCGGGTTTGAACCCAAGCAACTGGAAGCACTGAAAAAAGCAGCCGAGAAAGTAGCCATGGTGTGGTCGCCCAATATGGCGGTCGGCGTGAATGCCACGTTCAAGTTGCTAGAAGTGGCCGCAAAAATTTTGTCCCAAGATTATGACATTGAAGTCATCGAAGCCCACCACAGCAAGAAAGTGGATGCACCATCCGGCACTGCGTTGCGCATGGGTGAGGTGATTGCCAAAGGCTTGGGGGTTGATCTTCAAGACGTAGGCGTGTTTGCCCGAGAAGGAATTACCGGCGAGCGCAAGGCTGGCACCATTGGTTTTTCGACCATCCGCGGAGGCGACATTGTCGGCGACCACACCGTACTTTTTGCCGGTATTGGTGAACGAATTGAAATTACACACAAGTCATCAAGCCGTATGACTTATGCACAAGGCTCAATTCGCGCAGCCCAGTTTTTGATTGGCCATGAAAAAGGTTTGTTTGACATGCAAGACGTGTTGGGCTTGAAAACTTTGTTTTAACCTAAAGCGAAACTGTAGTAGATTGCCGTAAGCAACTGTATAGTCTAGTTAAAATACCAACAACAGCAACCCTCGGGAATTATTACCCGAAGATGGAGCCAGCCAATGACGCAATCACTGCTTGCGAAACTCGACGAACTTCAAGTCAAAGTGTCCAGCCTGGCCAAGGCCCTTGAGCAAAGCCGGTTTGACGCCAAGTCGGCCAAGGAACAAGTTGAAGCCCTGCGCCGGGAGAATGAATTACTTCACAAGAAAGTGAATCATGCACAAGGTCAAATCAACCAAATGCTGAATCAATGGTTCCCTGAACTTGAATTGAACTCGGAGGAATAATTGGAAGCACTTGACGTGAAAATTATGGGGCGGGAGTTCCGTATCGCCTGCAAGCCCGAGGAACGTGCCGCCTTGCAGCAGGCCGTAAACATAGTAGAAACAAAAATGTCCAGCATTCGCAACACGGGCAAGGTTGTTGGACTCGATAAAATTGCTGTCATGGCAGCCTTGCAGATTGCCCATGAATCGCTCGTTGGTAGTAACCCTTCCAACCCTGTTTTAGGACTGGACATTGAGACGATTGAGCGTAAAATCGAGGCTATCGAGCAAATGGTAGATGGCAGCCTAAATAACCCGGGCGCAAGTAAACCCAAAAACGCCGACTTGTTCGAGTAAAGAATTTTGTTTTATCTCTGCCGTGTCTGTATTGGTCAGTATTCCGTGAACCAATATCTGTGATCCCGGTTGCGGATTTTTCAGGGTCGGTGTGATTCCCTCTTAGTCAGGGAAACCTAAAGACCCTAACACTGCGACCCACTTGAACCTTAGGTTCAGGGATCGGGCCAGTATGGCATCGGCAGAGACCCCATACCGGGGCGATTGAACCCATGTTCAATCGCCTCTTTTTTTATTCAAATCAACTTAAACCCAATAATTCAATCACCATGTTCGATCCGGTTTTCATTGTTTCTCTGCTTGTTTTGGGCGTAGTCAGCGGCGTATTGGCTGGCTTGTTGGGTATTGGTGGTGGCATGCTGCTGGTGCCCTTTCTCACCTTCCTGATGGTAAGCCAAGGCGTGCCGGTAGAGCATGTGGTGCACTCCTCGATTGCAACCTCCCTGGCCATTATCATGTTCACCAGCATTTCGAGCATGCGTGCACACCACAAGGCAGGCGCAGTGCGGTGGGACATCGTGAAATTCCTGACCCCCGGTATTCTCATCGGCGGGTTTGCCGGGTCAAAAGTGGTCTCGTATTTACCGACCAAAGAACTGGCTCTGGTATTTGGTGCGTTCGTCATTTTTTCCGCCTACCAAATGTATGCCGACAAAAAACCCAAACCCACCCGCACTTTGCCCGGAAAAACAGGGCTGGCAGCCGTGGGCAGCTTGATTGGTGCGGCCTCTGCAATTGTAGGCGCCGGTGGCGGATTCTTGTCGGTGCCCTTTATGGTGTGGAGCAACATCAATCTGCGCAATGCGGTCGCCACCTCAGCGGCACTGGGCTTTCCGATTGCAGTGTTTTCAAGTGTCGCTTATGTGATCAACGGCCAACATTTGCAAGGCATGCCAACCGGATCATTGGGCTACGTGTATTTACCCGCCGTGGGGTGCGTCGCGGCGATGAGTGTGCTGTTTGCCCCATACGGAGCAAGGCTGGCGCACACCCTGCCCGTCAAAAAGATCAAACGCATTTTCGCTCTGTTACTTTCTTTTATTGCACTGTCGATGATTTACAAGGCGGTTACGGGTTTCTGAGTTCGCGTTACTTGCTACGCTTGCTGCCCTTGCCAGCTTTGGCTTGGGCGGCTTCCAGCGCTGTCATGGTTTCAAGTCCAGTAGGCTTGTTTTTTGACCAAGCCAACAAGGCAAATCCACCCAGAATCATGGGCACGCACAACCATTGCCCCATCGACAATCCCAGAGAAAGCGTGCCCAAAAACCGGTCCGGTTCCCGCGCATACTCCACTACAAAACGAGCTGCGCCGTAGCCAATCAAAAACCAGGCAGATACTGCTGCACGCGGACGGGGTTTGCTTGCAAACCACCACAGACCGATGAACAAGGCGATGCCTTCCAGGCTCATTTGATACAACTGCGATGGGTGGCGCGCAATGGCGTCACCGGCCTGTGGAAACACAACACCCCACCAACCATCGGTTGGGCGCCCCCACAACTCGCCGTTGATAAAGTTGCCCAAGCGCCCCAAGGCCAAACCAATGGGCACTGCTGGCGCGACAAAATCCATCACATCAAAAAACTTCCAGCCTTTGTAGCTGCCGTACACAAAACACACCAGCAACACGCCCAAAAAGCCGCCATGAAAAGACATACCGCCTTCCCAAATTGCGAGAATCTCGCCCGGGTTGGCCATGTAATAGTCGGGTTTGTAGAAAAACACATAGCCCAAGCGCCCCCCCAGAATGACCCCCAAGACGGCCCAGGTCAGCATATTGTCCACATCAGACATTTTGATGGCCGGGAACAAATGCAAACGACGTTTGGCCAGCATGATGAAAGCCACAAAGGCGAGCAAATACATCAAGCCATACCAGCGAATGGCCACAGGACCGATCGAGATGGCAATCGGATCAAATTCAGGATGAACAAACATGGAGCGCCCGGGTAATTAAAACTGCTCAATTGTACTGCCCTAGGGACTACCCTTTGATGAATGAGTGCCTTCAAGCGCCCAGCGGTGCACCATAAAATGGTAAATTCTCGTTTTGAATCAAAATCCACCAGCGAGCTTTTGCAATGAGCATCAATCGACGTTCCAAGAACATTACCCAGGGCGTGGCCCGTTCGCCCAACCGCGCGATGTATTTCGCCATGGGTTACAAAGACGAAGACTTCAATAACCCCATGATTGGCATTGCCAATGGCCATTCCACCATCACGCCTTGCAACAGCGGCTTGCAGCCTTTGGCAGATGCGGCTGTGAAAGCAGTGAAAGAGGCTGGTGGCAATCCACAAATTTTCGGCACCCCCACCATCTCCGATGGCATGAGCATGGGCACCGAAGGCATGAAGTATTCACTGGTCAGCCGCGAGGTCATCGCGGACTGCATCGAAACTGCGGTACAGGGCCAGTGGATGGACGGCGTGTTGGTGATCGGCGGCTGCGACAAGAACATGCCCGGCGGCATGATCGGCATGGCCCGCATGAACGTGCCAGGCATTTACGTTTATGGCGGCACTATCAAGCCGGGGCGTTACAAGGGCAAAGACCTGACCATTGTGTCTGCCTTCGAAGCCGTGGGCGAATTCACGGCTGGCCGCATGAGCGAGGAAGACTTCAAGGGTATCGAGAAGAACGCCTGCCCGAGTTCCGGTTCCTGTGGTGGCATGTACACCGCCAACACCATGAGCTCGGCATTCGAAGCTTTGGGCATGAGCCTGCCCTACTCCAGCACCATGTCGAACATTGACGCAGAGAAAGTCACTTCAACTGAAGAGTCCGCTCGCGTCTTGATCGAAGCGGTTCGCAACGACTTGAAGCCCCGCGACATCATCACCAAGAAGTCGATTGAAAATGCTGTGGCCGTGCTGATGGCCACCGGTGGTTCCACCAACGCGGTACTGCACTTCCTGGCCATTGCAAAAGCAGCAGATGTGGCCTGGAGCTACGAAGACTTTGAACGCGTGCGCTTGCGCACACCAGTCATTTGCAACCTGAAGCCTTCTGGCCAATACGTTGCCACTGACCTGCACGATGCCGGTGGTATTCCACAAGTCATGAAAATTTTGTTGGATGCGGGCCTGTTGCATGGCGATTGCATCACCATCACTGGCAAAACCATTGCAGAAACCCTGGCCGATATTCCTTCAGTGCCCCGCGCGAATCAAAACGTGATCATGCCGATCGAAAAAGCCCTGTACAAGCAAGGCCACTTGGCGATTCTGAAAGGCAACCTGGCACCCGAGGGTGCTGTGGCCAAGATCACAGGCCTCAAAAACCCTGTAATTACCGGACCAGCCAAGGTTTTTGACGACGAACAAAGCGCGATGGACGCAATTTTGGGCGACAAGATCAAAGACGGCGACGTGATTATTCTTCGCTACTTGGGCCCCAAAGGCGGTCCAGGCATGCCGGAAATGTTGGCCCCAACCTCGGCAATCATTGGCAAGGGCTTGGGAGAAACAGTCGGCCTGATCACCGACGGCCGCTTTTCCGGTGGCACCTGGGGTATGGTGGTCGGCCACGTTGCGCCAGAGGCCTACGTTGGCGGCCCGATCGCGCTGATCAAGGAAGGTGACTCCATCACGATGGACGCACATCAGAAATTGTTACAGATCAACGTGAGTGAGGAAGAACTGGCGAAGCGTCGTGAAAGCTGGGTAAAACCCAAGCCACGCTACACCACTGGTGTGCTGGCCAAATTCGCAGCCTTGGCCAGTAGCGCCAGCAAGGGTGCAGTCACCGATGGCGATCTCGACCTGTAAACCACCCAGCGATTTATTTAAACGGAAAACCCCGGCGTTGTCGTCGGGGTTTTTTATTTTGAAAATGTCGAATCCTCGCCTCCAGCTGGCGCCTTCTAAACTGTTGTCGGCGAACATCCAGGCCAAGCCAAGGCTCGAAAAGTTCAAACCAGCAAATGGCCATGAGAAACGGCAAAGCGATGGAAAACCACTCCCAATTGATCACAGGATGCACACCGCCAAGTTTCATTGTGAGCAAAAGGATGCCCAGAAGGATAAAAATCATGCTGTTTCACATGACAAACAACTGTGTTGTCTGCCAAAATGACGCCCGAGACGTTATTAATGTGCTAACTGTAACAAAGTGAGGAGTTCAGTATGATCAAGCAAATGGGTGTCTTGGCGATTGCAGCCACCATGGTTGCTCTGCCGTTGTCAGCCAGCGCCGACGAAGCATTGGCCAAGAGCAAAGCGTGCTTGGCCTGCCACCAGGTTCAGAAAAAAGTAGTTGGCCCAGCCTTTAAAGACGTGGCAGCCAAGTACAAAGGCCAAGCAGGTGCAGAAGCAATGCTGGCCGGCAAAATCAAGAACGGCACCAAGGGCGTTTGGGGTCCAGTTCCCATGCCTGCTCAAAACGTGACCGAAGAAGAAGCCAAGAAATTGGCAGCTTGGGTTCTTGCTCTGTAATCAGTGGGCAAGCAACTCAAAAAAGCCAAGGTGTTGCGCCTTGGCTTTTTTTATTTGAAGTCGCTTAATTCACAACCTTCACTGGAAATTTTCCTTGAGGGCCGTAAGAGTTCAAGGTCACTGCTGCATTCAGCACATCGCCCACTTCGTCAAATGCGATAGTTCCGATCACACCGTCATATCGTATGTCTTTCAACTTCGGAAGATACTTCTTGGGATCGGCTGACTTTGCATTTTTCATGGCCATGCCCATGGTCATGACAGCGTCGTAAACGAAAGGGGCATAAACCTGAATGTCAGTCTTGAACTGGGCTTTGTATCGCTTTTCGAATGCTGGTCCACCTGGCATTTTGCTCAAAGCCATACCGCCCTCAGCACAAAGTACATTCGAACCCACATTGTCACCACCCAAACGCATCAACTCAGCGGTGCAAATGCCATCACCGCCAATTAACTTTGCCTTGATGCCCAACTGCTTCATTTGACGCAACATAGGGCCAGCTTGTGCATCCATGCCGCCGTAAAAAACCAGGTCAGGGTTCACGCGCTTTACCGAGGTCAAAATTGCTGCGAAGTCGGTCGCTTTGTCGTTGGTGTAGTGGCGCTCCAGCACCTTGACACCCTTGGCCTCCAACTGCTTGGTAAAAATATCCGCCAACGGTTGTCCATAACCCGTGCGGTCATCAATGACCACAACCCTTTTCGCCTTCATTTCATCGACAGCATATTTGGCCAAGGCAACACCTAGCACGCCATCATGCGCAATCACCCTGAAGACGGACTCAAATCCCTGCTTGGTCACTTTGGGTGTAGTAGCGGACGGTGTGATTTGAGGAATGCCGCAATCGTAATAAATGCGCGATGCGGGAATTGTGGTGCCACTATTCAGATGCCCCACAATGCCATTGACCTTCATGTCACACAATTTTTGGGCAACGATTGCACCAGTTTTTGGATCGGCAGCATCGTCTTCTGCAATCAACTGAAACTTGGCAGTGCCCCCATCCAGCTGAATTTTCATTTTGTTCAAATCCTCAATCGCCAGCCTGGCACCCGATTCATTGTCTTTGCCGTAATGCGCCTGCGGCCCAGAGAGCGGAGCAATGTGCCCTATCTTGACCAACACCTCTTTGGCTTGAACTGCACCGCTTACCAAAGCCATCAACACAGATGTACACAACAATGAATGTTTTAAATGCCAGGAACGAGAAAGGTTCATGACCACCTCCAACTTGTTTTTAGGATTGATTCCGCCAATGTAGCATCTAAACCGGTAATGGGTTGACCTGTCAATTAACTGACTTCTTTCTGAAGAATGGCACCGAAGCCAAACACAAATTGCTCTATTCTTTTTCTGGTCACCCTTCTCTCAATTGCTTTGGCGTATATGGATATATTTGCGCAACAACTGATCAACGGCCTGGTGCTTGGCAGCATTTATGCTTTGGTGGCACTTGGATACACCATGGTGTACGGCGTTTTGGGGTTGATCAATTTCGCGCACGGCGAGGTTGTCATGATTGGAGCCATGGTGGCTTTCAGCGCAATCACCTTGTTTCTGGGACTGTTTCCGGAAACACCTGGCTGGATGCTTTTTCTGGTGGGTGTGCTGTGCGCTGTGCCTGTGTGCATGTTGGTTAGCTTCTCCATTGAACGCTTTGCCTATCGCCCCTTGCGCAATGCCCCCCGCCTGGCACCTTTGATCTCCGCCATTGGCGTTTCAATTATTTTGCAAACCCTCGCCATGATTATTTGGGGGCGGAATTACCTTATTTTTCCAGCCACTCTGCCCACAGACCCCATTGTTTTGCACACCTTTGCTCCCAGTCTTGAAAGCGATTACGAAAGAATCGTCTCCATCACCCCGGTTCAACTTCTGATCGTTGTAGTGTCCGCAGCACTTATGTTTGGGCTCACTTACACAGTGAATAAAACCCGCTTGGGCAAAGCGATGCGCGCTACATCCGAAAACCCTCAACTGGCTGGCCTCATGGGAATCAATGCAAATTCAGTGATTGCCGCCACGTTTGTAATTGGTGCGGCTTTGGCTGGAGTGGCCGGTGTCATGGTGGCTGCCAATTATTCAGTGGCTCATTTCTACATGGGGTTTTTGCCGGGATTAAAAGCATTTACTGCTGCGGTACTCGGCGGTATCGGCAATATTTACGGTGCCATGTTGGGTGGCCTGCTTTTGGGTATTGTCGAGAGCCTCGGGGCCGGTTACCTGGGGCAGTTGACGGGTGGTTTTTTGGGTTCGCACTACCAAGATATCTTCGCGTTCGCGGTGTTGATTTTGGTGCTAACCCTTCGACCATCAGGCCTGCTGGGTGAAAGGGTGTCGGATCGCGCATGAATAAACTTGCCAATCGCCATCAACAGATCATCGGATTCCTGCTGGTCGCAGTCGCACTGGCTGCACTGCCCTGGGTCGCGGGCTTGATCGGTAACAGCTGGGTTCGAATTTTGAACATCGCATTGCTGTATGTGATGTTGGCGTTGGGGCTCAACATTGTGGTGGGCTTCGCAGGCTTGCTCGATCTGGGGTATATCGCATTTTATGCCGTGGGGGCCTATGTTTACGGTTTACTCGCCTCACCCCATTTAACCGACAACTTCGAAACCATTGCCGCCCTCTTTCCCGATGGTCTTCATCTTTCCATTTGGTTAATGATTCCACTGGGTGCACTGATTGCTGCGCTGTTTGGTGTACTTCTGGGTGCGCCCACTCTTCGGCTGCGAGGCGACTACCTGGCTATTGTTACCCTGGGTTTCGGTGAAATCATTCGACTGTTTTTGAACAATCTGAATGCCCCAGTCAACATCACCAACGGCCCTCAAGGCATCAACATGATTGAACCCGTGGAAATTGCGGGGGTTCGTTTTTCACGCACAGTTGATTTATTCGGCATCGAGGTTCCTGCGCTTCACCTTTACTACTACCTGTTTCTCGCCCTCACTCTCATCATTATTGTTATTTGCATGCGACTACAAAACAGCCGAATTGGACGAGCATGGACAGCGATCCGCGACGACGAAATTGCGGCAAAATCGATGGGAATTAACACCCGCAACATGAAATTGCTGGCCTTCGCACTGGGAGCCTCTTTCGGTGGCGTTGCTGGGGCCATGTTTTCTGCGTTTCAGGGCTTTATCAGCCCGGAATCCTTTGGTCTAATGGAATCAATCATTGTGCTTTGCATGGTGGTGTTGGGCGGGATGGGTCACATTCCTGGCGTTATATTGGGCGCACTTTTGCTGGCAGGTTTTCCGGAAATGCTGCGGCAAGTGGTTACACCCGTTCAAGAGTTTTTGTTTGGTACTGTGCTGGTGGATGCCGAAATACTTCGCTCCTTGATCTATGGGCTCACCATGGTGTTGGTGATGCTGTATCGCCCAAATGGGCTTTGGCCACATCGCAAATGAACACGCCATTGTTTAGCGCCACTAACCTGAAAAAAAACTTCGGCGGTATTGCTGCCGTGGATGATGTCAGCCTGAGCATTCAAACCGGGCAAGTCATTGGGCTAATTGGTCCGAATGGCGCGGGTAAAACCACCTGCTTTAACCTGATTACGGGTTTGTACACACCCGATGTTGGGCTCTTTGCATTCAAGGGCAAAACCTACAACCCTGCTTCGCCCCACCATGTTGCCCAAATGGGTTTGGCCCGCACCTTCCAAAATATTCGTTTGTTCAAAAGCATGACAGCGCTTGAAAATGTGGCTGTGGGTATGCACAGCAAAACCAGTCAGGGTGTGTTCGGTGCGGTACTTCGTACCCCTGCACAACGCAGGGAGGAAGAACAGGTTCGGCAGCGTGCCCTGCATTGGTTGCATTACGTGGGCATTGGCGCCTACAGCAATCACCTGGCCGGGCAGCTTTCATACGGCGATCAACGTCGACTTGAAATTGCACGCGCCTTGGCCAGTGAGCCTGCATTACTGGCGCTGGACGAACCGGCTGCCGGCATGAACGCAACAGAGAAATTAAAGCTGCGCGAGTTGCTGCTTCAAATTCGACAAGATGGAAAATCAATACTGCTGATTGAACACGATGTCAAACTGGTCATGGGTATTTGTGACGAGGTTACTGTGTTGGACTACGGCAAAATAATTGCACAAGGCACCCCTGCACAGGTACAGCAGTCCCCTGCCGTGATTGAAGCTTATCTTGGGGGGCTTCACCATGCGTAATGCTGTCCGAAACACTCTGCCGAACACCATATTGGATATTCAGGGTCTCACCGTGGCCTACGGTGGCATTCAAGCGGTCAAGGGCTTAAATTTTCAGGTGCAACAGGGTGAACTGGTCTGCCTGATTGGCTGCAACGGCGCGGGCAAGACATCGACCATGAAAGCCATTGCGGGCTTATTGCCCTTCCAGGCCCATGCAGCAACCCTCAAAAGTTCAATTGACCTGATTACGCTGCCTGCACATGAAAGACTAAAAAACGGTTTGGCCTTGGTACCAGAAGGACGCGGAATTTTTGCACGCATGACCGTGTTGGAAAATCTTGAGTTGGGCGCAAACGCGCGCTTGCAAACTGGGTGCCCACAAGCAGAGCTCAATGCTGATCTCGACCATCTGCTGACATTGTTTCCACGCATCAAAGAACGACTAAAGCAATCTGCTGGAACCTTGAGTGGTGGAGAACAGCAGATGTTGGCAATGGCACGGGCCCTAATGGGCAAACCTGATTTGCTGCTGCTGGACGAACCCAGCATGGGCTTGGCCCCATTGATGGTTGAGAAAATTTTTGAAGTCATTCAACAGGTACACCAGCAAGGCATGACCATATTGCTGGTGGAGCAAAATGCACACATTGCCCTGCAACTGGCGAATCGCGCCTATGTAATGGACTCCGGTTTGATAGATTACGAAGGCTTGGCCAGTGAACTGATTAATGACCCCAGAATCCGTGAGACCTATCTGGGGCAAGTGCCGCAATAAAAGCTGCTTTGTCGATCAGGCATCTGCCATTGAGGTGAAAGAGTCTGCAAAAAACTCATCCTCGGGCAAGCCACACTGGGCAGTGAAATCACGCTGCGCTGACTCAATCACAATAGGTGCACCACAGGCATACACTTGGTGCGCGCTCAAATCCGGGAAATCCTGCATCACCGCGTGATGCACAAAACCTGTTCGCCCTCTCCAGTTGCAGGCCGGGCTTGCATCGGAAAGCACCGGCACAAATTTGAAATTTGAATGATCGGCCATCCACCGAATGGGTAAATCAAGCAGGTACAAGTCAGCCTTGGTTCGAGCACCCCAATACAACACAAAATCACGGCTGCTGTTCTTGAAAAAGGCCTGTTCCAATAACGATTTAATTGGGGCAAAACCAGTGCCACTGGCCAACAACACCACAGGCTTTGTAGAGTCGTCGCGCAAGAAAAATGTACCGAACGGTCCTTCAAAACGCAGAATTTCTCTTTCTTTCATGGTGTTGAATACATGGTCAGTGAACAAGCCACCCGGCATGTGACGAATATGAAGCTCGATTCCACCTTCTTGATAGGGTGCGTTGGCCAGCGAGTAACTGCGTCGAGATCCATCGCGCAACATGAATTCAATGTACTGCCCGGCATTGAATTGCAACACCTCATTGGCGGGTAACTGCAACTTGAGAATTGCCACGTCGCTCGCTGGCTTTTCGAGGCTCTGCAAACGACACGGCATCTTCTTGATGGGAATATCACCCAAACCGGAAAGCTCTCGAACTTTCAATTTCACAGGGCCCAATGGTTTTGCACAACAGGTGAGCACCTTCCCGCGTACACGCTCTTCTTCGCTCAGGGCGCGTGACTGGTAGGTGCCATAATCCACCTGGCCTTCAAGCAAATCGGCCTTGCAAGATCCACATGCACCGTCTTTGCAGCCATATGGCAAAATGACGTTTGCGCGCAGTGCTGCCGACAACAGAGTATCGTCAGACTCGCATTCAAACTGTTTTTGACTGGGAAGAATTTCTACGTTGTGAATCATCAAACTACTTTCCGTGACATCGACAAACCCGACGGGTTATTTTTCAAACGCAGTTTGCCCCGTCGCTTTCGGCAAAGCAAAATTAGCGTTGCGGGCTGCGGGCAAGTGGGCTTGGTCTTGTTGCAAACCTTTCCAGATCAACATTTTACAGCGACTTACCGCCCTGGGGCAGACACGGCAGCAAAGCGCGCTGCCATCTTGGCCCACAACACGCGACCACTTGCGATCGACCTGAACTCAAAACAAGACTTGTTGCGTCTTATTTCGCTGGGTCACCGAATTGTCTGGATGGCCCCACCCAACGCATCACTAAACACCGACAACACACTGAAGAAACTGGTGTTGTGGGCCGCCACGCGTGCCAAAGCCCACGGCAAACCCGCTCCACGCATCAGCTACGTATCTACCACTGGTGTTTATGGCAATGCGCAAGGGCAATGGATCAATGAATACACTCCACTGAATGCCCAATCAGAAAGGGCCAAACGGCGTGTTCATGCAGAAACCCAACTGCGTTTGGGTTTAAAACATGGTGTGCACGTACACCTGCTGCGTGCACCGGGTATTTATGGCGATGACCGATTGCCAATTGACCGCATCAAAAACCGCACACCTGCCTTGCTGCCTGATGAAGATGCGTGGTCAAACCACATTCACGAACTCGATTTGGGCCGTTTAAGCCGATGGGTCAATTACAAAGGCGGTACCTTTGAGGTGCTGAACGCCTGCGATGCGAAACCCAGCAAAATGGGAGACTACTTTGATATGGTGGCCGATGCTTATCAGCTTCCACGCCCACCCCGCTTTTCACGGGAAGAGGTGAAACGAATGGTCAGCCCCATGATGTGGAGCTTCATGTCGGAATCGCGGCGAATCGAATCGTTGAATCAGAAAAAGCTGGGATTCCGTCTTCGCTATCCCAGCGTTGCTGACTTTTTAAGTGTGAAGTTCTGATTCAATCCAATCCACCTTTTCAGGCAAACATCTTGTCGATATTTTTGTCGATTTCGGCCTGAATTTTTCCTTTGAACGCCTTCAGCATAAAACCCAAGGAAATATCGACAGTGACATCTTTGTCGGTTACGTCCAGTTTGCCCTTCACACCCGAACGCGTGAAGTTCAAGGTGTTGCCTTGCCACTGGCTATCCAGCTGGAATTCTTTTTGAAGTTGATCTGCCAGTTTCTGCGCAGTTTGCTTGGCTTCTTCCAGGGTCAAATTGTGTGTTTTGCGGGCGTGAATATCAGACATGTTGGCTCACTCTTGAAGGTGTTATGGCTGCATATTAACCCAGCCTGGGTTTACACGGTAGAGAACCAAAAATCGAAGGCCATTTTAGAAGAAGGTGTCAGGTCATTCTCAAAACCAACCACACGTTTGGCAAAACGCATTTGGGAATCAATGATGCGCTTGAAAATCCGACTGTTGGCTGATTCGCGCGCAATGATTTTGCGCCACGCAGTCAGCTGTGCCTTCAAAATATCATCAGGAGTCACGTAATAGCGAACGCCTTGTTTGCGGCGCATTTCCTCGTAATCAGTTGAAAACCGGTCAGAGGCCTTCCAGCTTAAATCAGCAGAGGAAGCCTGCAAGGCGTATCGAATAATCGAGCGCAACGCAAATGGCAAACTGTCAAAACGCTGCTTGTTGAAGATAACTTCAAATACCTCACTGCTTTGGTGAAAGCTGCGAATCATGCACACCGACGAGACACTTGGAAAGCCCAAAGCACGATCGGAACTGGGGTTGTTGAACTCCGCCGCATCAATCAGGCCTTTGTCCAGCCAGGGCACAATATCGGCGGGCTGCAAGGCGGTGGTGGTCAGGCCAAGTTCCTTGAACACTTCTGCGGCCAAACCTACAGCGCGAAAACGCATTTTGTCGAGGTCTTTGATGCTCTCGATCCGATTCTTGAACCAGCCCAAAGGCTGGGGTGTCAATGGCCCGTACATGAAGCCTTGAATATTCAAGTTCATTTCTTTTTGAACCAGTTCGTCATAGAGCTGTTGACCACCGCCGTACTGAAACCACGCCAGAATCTGGTTCGAGCTCATGCCAAAACTGGGGCCGCTGCCGAACAGGGAAAAGGCAGCGTGGCGATCATGCCAATAAGTTGGAACTCCATGACCACCGTCAAGCTGCCCTTTGTGCACAGCATTCTGAATACCGAAAGCTTTCACAATGCTGTTGGTGGGGTACACATCAATGCGCAACTCGCCGCCCGACATGTCGTTCACCTTCTTTGCGAAATCCTGGGCAAACTCATTGAAAATGTCTTTGGTGGGCCAAGTGCTTTGGAACTTGAATACGACAGGTTTTGCTGTTTTGACCAAGGCAGCAGACTGGGAAGCCACTGGAGTGACCATGGCTCCTGCAGCACCCGCCACCAAGGCCTTTTTTACAAAGCGTCGCCGGGAGTCGTCGCGCATGCTTATTTGCCGACCAAAATTAAATGCACCCTGTATGGACCATGCGCGCCCAGCACAATGGTTTGTTCAATGTCGGCTGTACGTGAAGGGCCAGACACAAAGTTCAATGCACGCGGCATTATCCGACTTTCTTTTCTCAAAAGCTCAAATGCGTCTTCCATGGTGTGTACCACTTGCTCTTCCCGAACAATCGCAATGTGAGTTTCAGGCAGCAAGTGCGTGCTGGCAGGTTCGTCGGTTTTGCTGGCAAAAACCAGGGTTCCGGTTTCCGCCACCGCGCACGCCACAGCGCTGATACCGATCAGATCATCGCCTGTCGGGGCACCCAAACGCGCCTCATGCGGCAACACGGACCAGTCCAACTGATTCAACGACGGCCAAATAGCCACAGTGCCGTTCAATTCATTCTCGGCAAGAAAGGCCGCACAGGCTTGGGCCACCTCCGCAGTCGACTTCACCCGTTGAACAGTGCAAAGCATCGCCCGGGATTTCTCCTCAAACAAAGCCACCACGTTCTCAAACGGGCTTGGTGCAGGTCCTCGGGTTTTCCTGGCCAGATACCCCTTGGCCAGGGTCATCTCGTTCTCGTGCATGGTGACAGGCCGAGACTGGAGGCTGCGAATCCGGCTCAGAATTTCTGAACGAGCCGCGGTGGTATCCAGGTCGTCGTCGTTGAAAGATTGGCTCAAAGTGCACCCTAGGCAGATATTCGTAGTAATCATTATAGAAAAACCACGCCACTGTCGCCCCTAGGGTATGCCCCATGCCAGTTGGTGAATTCGAGCGGAGATTCAGGTGCAATGCGGTCCAATCGATTACAATGTCTCGTTATCTTGTCTAACCAATCATTTTCACCATGACACACGTAGTTACCGAGTCTTGCATCAAGTGCAAATACACCGATTGTGTGGACGTATGCCCAGTCGACTGTTTTCGCGAAGGCCCCAATTTTTTGGTAATCGATCCAGACGAGTGTATCGACTGCGCCGTTTGCATTCCTGAATGCCCCGTCAACGCGATTTATGCCGAGGAAGATGTGCCTGCCGACCAGGTGAAATTCATCGACATGAACGTAGAACTGGCCAAAGATTGGCCAAGCATTACTCGCATGAAGGCGCATCTGCCCGATGCCGATGACTGGAAAGATGTGAAAGACAAGCTGCAATACCTTGAGAAGTAATCGGCTCCAAGGTAGTACCCATCGAGTAGCACCATGAGTGAAGTTGAAGACAAATACACCCGTGAAACAATTACCAGCTTACGAGTCTGGGTACCGGGCAAATTGTTTTCCTTCACTTGTACCCGCCCAACTGGCTTTCGCTTCACCGCGGGCCAATTTGCAAGGCTGGGTGTTGACAACACGCTGCAACTGCCCGCTGAACCAGAAATTATCTGGCGAGCCTATTCCATGGTTTCCGGTCCGTTTGACGAACATCTCGAGTTTTTCTCGATTGTCGTACCCAACGGGGCTTTCACCAGTCACCTAAGCCAGCTGAAGGTGGGCTCTCCCATCTACATCGACAAAACCAACTTCGGCTTTCTCACCACCGCCCGCTTTGAAACCGGCAAAGATCTCTGGTTGTTGGGCTCGGGCACAGGTCTGGCACCGTTTCTCTCGATCCTTCATGACCCTCACACTTGGGAACAGTTTGAAAACATCGTGCTGGTGCACAGTGCCCGCACGGCTGAGGAACTGGTTTACCAAGACATGATCAACGGGTTTGTTGAACATCCCGTGTTTAGCGAATTAATCGAGAACGTCAAAAAACGATTTGTTTACGTACCTGTGGTCACCCGCGAGAAGATACCGAATTGCCTGGATGAACGGATTACCGCACTGCTGGAACAAGGCATCTTGGCCAAACACACAGGCTTACCCATGAATGTTGAACGCAGTCGATTCATGATTTGCGGCAACCCCGAGATGGTTACTGACATACGCAAGGTACTGAAATCAAAAGGCTATTCACCAGCAAGACGAAACACCCCAGGTGAAATCGCGGTTGAAAACTATTGGTGATCGAAGAATCATTCAAACATGTTGCGTTGCAGCAATGTTTGCAAGATAATCGTCAGGAACCTGACACATAATTGTCAAATCAAGACAATCGCCTAATAAAGCCGGAGGCACTTTCAATGCTGTATCAAATGCACGAATTTCAGCGAGCGCTGTTAAACCCCATGACCATCTGGGCAGAAGCAGGTTCTAAGCTATACAGCAATCCATTCAGCCCTTTGGCGCATTTGCCCATGGCACGTCGTATTTCAGCGGGTTTCGAATTGATGTACCGCTTGGGCAAGGAATATGAGAAACCTGAATTCGGAATTACCACAGTCAAGTGCGGCGATCGCGAAGTATCTATTGCTCAGGAAATTGTTGAAACCAAGCCATTTTGCAAACTGATTCATTTCCGCAAAATGATTCCCGCCGAATCCAAACCCTTGAAGCCACAACCCAAGGTATTGGTATTTGCGCCCTTGTCTGGTCATCACTCCACCCTGCTGCGAGACACAGTCAAAACGCTGCTTCAAGACCACGATGTGTACATCACCGATTGGGTTGACGCGCGCATGGTTCCCCTGTCTGAAGGCGAATTCCGCTTGGACGATTATGTGCATTACTGCATCGAATTCATTCAACTTCTGGGTCCCGATGTTCACCTGATCTCAGTGTGCCAACCCACTGTACCGGTGATGGCTGCCGTGTCGCTGATGGCATCCAACAAAGACCCCAAACAGGCCAAAAGCATGACCATGATGGGCGGCCCGATTGACACCCGTGAAAGCCCCACCGAGGTGAACAATCTGGCCACCAAAAAGCCCTACTCCTGGTTTGAAAACAATGTAATTTACAGCGTACCCCACACCTACCCAGGCTACCTGCGCCGCGTGTATCCAGGCTTTTTGCAGCATTTGGGTTTTGTCAGCATGAACCCGGACAAACATGCCCAAAGCCATTACGACTTTTACATGCACCTGGTTGAAGGTGATGGGGAAAGCGCTGAAAGCCACCGCCAATTTTACGACGAATACAATGCCGTGCTTGATATGCCGGCTGAATATTATTTGGACACGATCAAAACCGTGTTTCAAGATCACGCCTTGCCACTTGGCACTTGGGAAGTTCGAGGCCAGCAGGTCAAACCCGAAGACGTAAAAACAGTGGCGCTATTAACCATTGAAGGCGAGTTGGACGATATTTCTGGTCCAGGTCAAACCAAGGCTGCGCTCAAGCTGTGCAAAAACCTGCCTGTGGACAAGAAAGAACATTACGAAGCCATGGAATGCGGACACTATGGTATCTTCAGCGGTCGCCGTTGGCGCGAGAAGGTTTATCCGAAAATCCGCGAATTCATAGCCAAGAATGCATGAGCAACTTGTACATCAAATAGACGATCTACTTCCTCAAACCCAATGCACTCAATGTGGGTTTGAGGGCTGCTTACCCTACGCCAAGGCCTTGGCGAGCGGTGAGGCCGATTTAAACCGGTGCCCCCCCGGCGGCGAGAGTACAATCGTCGCGTTGGCTGCCCTGTTGAATCTTCCAGAAAAACCAGTTGACCCCAGCTGCGGCACTACCATTGAGCGTCACATCGCCAGCATTCACCCTCAACATTGCATCGGCTGCACTTTGTGCATCAAGGCGTGCCCTGTTGACGCAATCGTGGGAAGTAGCAAACGCAGGCATGCCGTGCTGGCCGAGCTTTGCACGGGCTGCGAGCTGTGCATTCCGCCTTGTCCCGTCGACTGCATCGATATGGTGTTCATGCCTGAATTCAGCGCTTGGGATCAAACCCAGGCGCATGCTGCCCGTACTCGCATGCAAACTCGCGAAATACGCTTAGAACGGCAAAAAGAAGAACAGGCAGAAAGACTCGAAGCCAAAGCAATTCACAAACTCGACGAGCTAGACGACACTCCCAGCCCCGAGGCAGCAGCCAAAAAAGCGGTGGTACAAGCCGCACTGGCCAGGGCGCGGGCACGGCGGCAGGCACAAACACCATGAACAAAGAAAAGCGTACCGAGATTTTCAAACGGTTTCAGCAGGCCAATCCCGAACCAAAAACCGAGCTGGAGTATTCAACGCCGTTTGAACTGCTGGCTGCAGTGTTGCTGAGCGCACAGGCCACCGACAAAGGCGTGAATATCGCCACGCGGAAACTGTTCGCTGTCGCAAATACACCAGCATCCATCGCGGCGCTTGGTGTAGCCGGGGTAGAGGGTTACATCAAAACCATTGGTCTTTTCCGATCCAAAGCCAAGCACCTTGTGCAAACTGCCGAAATTTTGCGGGACCAGCACAATGGCGAGGTTCCGGCTGACCGGGAAGCACTTGAAAGCCTTCCGGGCGTTGGTCGCAAAACAGCAAACGTGGTATTGAACACCGCATTTGGACAGCCCACCATGGCTGTCGATACGCATATTTTCCGGATTAGTAACCGCACAGGTATAGCCCCTGGAAAAGACGTACTGGAAGTTGAAAAACGATTGTTGAAGCTGGTGCCCCAAGAGTTTATGTTAAACGCCCACCATTGGCTGATTTTGCATGGTCGCTATGTGTGCAAAGCACGCAAACCCGAATGCACTCGTTGTAGTATCGTGGACTTGTGCGAATTCAAAAAGAAAACAACATGACCCACGCTATTTGCGTTCAGGTGTTCAGTGATGCCAGTCTTGAAGACGCGAGTACGCTGATTGAAAGTGCTGTCGAAAAAGCTGGACTTCGCCGCCACTCCGACTACATCAGCCGGGTCATTTTGTTGTGCACTCCCCATTTCGCGCCGCTTTTGCAGGACCTGGCACAGATGTGTGTCAGCAAAACCAACTGTATGAATGTGTGGGGAGGTTGTGCCTCTGGCCTGTTGGGCCAGGGCCAGGTGTACAGCAACGAGCCCACAATATTGGTCGCTGTGTTTGGCAAAGAATTTGAAATGCCGCAAGACAATATTCCTGCGAGGCACACTGCGCTGAAGCTGTGCATGGTGGAGCACGAGCAAGTACTGACCGACCATTGGGTAGTGGCCGAGAGCGAACCCGACTCAAGCGTGGTGCAGGCCGACACACTGGGCTTGTTGTCGTATGGTGCAAATTACGCAAAAATGCCACGCGTTGAGCACGGTCGCATTTGCGGTGAAGCTATTTGTGCAACCCAGCTGCTGGTGCAAACTCCCGTGATTCTCAACTCTGAGGGACTCACATTTCTAGGACCCTATCA
Organism: Limnobacter sp. UBA3528; assembly: GCF_002377005.1. Lineage (NCBI taxonomy): Bacteria > Pseudomonadati > Pseudomonadota > Betaproteobacteria > Burkholderiales > Burkholderiaceae > Limnobacter > Limnobacter sp. UBA3528. Next base: position 72,731 of record NZ_DFOZ01000022.1, read on the forward strand.
AACAGTGACCGAAAGCAACGGCCTGTTCCTGATTCGCGTAGGCCATGAAAAAGCGGCCACAGCACTTCAATGCCCGGGCGAGCAACCGCGCCCGGTGGGCATGCGTTTGCAGGTGGTGCACGACAAAGGCGAAAGCTGGATACCCGTGATGGAAATTCATGCCGATGGTACCCTAGGGCTGGCTGCGCCGGTCCTCAAAGGGCAAAAGGTTCGACTGGCCCACCGCACCCCCAAGGCCATCGACAGGGAAATTCACGATTGGATGCCCGCGGTGACGGCTCATTTCAGTGCCAAGGCGCCTGACGTGGGAATCCTTTTCGCGGGTTTCGAACGCAGCCAAATGTGCCATGCCGACGACAATGACATCGCCACTGTGTTGTCCAGTTTTCCCGACACTGAATGGATTGGCGTATTTGGTCAAGCAGCTTGGTTAAACCAAGGCGACACCGTGGTAACGCCACCCAGAAATAACAGACTGAGTCTGTGCCTGTTCAACAGCCCACAGATGGAATACACGAGGTAACTTTTTCATGTTCAACCCAACACGCGACCAGGCAAGGCTGTTCTTTTTGAACAGCTGGAAAAAATACCACAAGGAAGAACCACTCAGTGAAGCGGAAAGCCTTGCACTGCAATGGATGACCAAGCACCCGGAGTATTTTGAAGTTTTTGATGCTGAACCAGAATCGATTCTTGCAGCCGATTTCTCAGTAGAAGCGGGCCAAAGCAATCCGTTTCTGCACCTGTCCATGCACTTGGCCGTGGCTGAACAGGTGAGCATCGACCAGCCACCCGGCATTCGGGCAGCTTTCTCCAAACTGTGTGAAAAAATGGGCGATGACCACAAAGCCGCTCACCAGGTTTTTGAATGTTTGGCTGAGCAAATTTACCAGCAACAGAAAAACGGGGTTGCATTCAGCAGCGAAAATTACATTCAATGCATTTTGGAACACAGCGGGGTTTGATCCACTCCCATTCGTCGTAAAAAAACCCGCTTCAGCAACATGGCTTCAAGCGGGTTTTTTCATTAAGCCCAGTCCATTCAGACTGGCAAGCAATTTACTTCTTCAGGTACAAATCGCCTTCAAGCGAGGCAAAGAATGCTGACAAATCCTTGATGTCTTGCTGGCTCAAGCCTGCAGCCATGCCAGCCATAATGGCATTGTTGCGGCCACCTTTCTGATACTGCTTCAAAGTATTGGCGATGTAGTCAGCATGTTGACCTGCCAGCTTGGGGTAAGAAGGATCCATGGTTTTGTTCCAGTTGCCTTCTACAGCATGGCAGGCAGCACACTGAGCTTCAGCCTTGGCCTTACCTGCTGCAATATCAGCAGCCTGAACAGAGAATGACGCGGCAAACAAGGCTGCGGCGATAGCGAATTTAGTTTTCATATTGAGTTGTCCTTGTTGCAAATCACTTGGCTTGTGCGTAGTACGCGGCCAGGTCAGCGATGTCCTGTTCGGTCAGCGTTTCAGCGATACCGCGCATGGTGGGGTGCTTGCGATCGCCTTTCTTGTAGGCATTTAGCGCTGCCTCAATGTACTTGGCGTTCTGGCCCGCGATATAAGGCACGTTGTACACCTCGGGGAAGCTGGCCTTGTAACCGGGAATACCATGGCAGCCAATGCACATGGACTTCTTCGATGCCGCTGCCTCGGCGTTGCCTTCAACAGCCATTGCGGGGTTAGAAAAAGCCACCGCAGCCAACAGGCCGGTTGCGCTGATTGCGCTCATTGCGCGCATTGCGCGAACAGTCAAACCGATACGTTTCATCTCGCTCTCTCGTCAACAAATGTAATTGGTGGTCAGCCGCGCCGTTTTGTGTAGAGGGTGGCGCTGGGCAAAAACCTTGCTATTTTACGGTTGATCTGCCGCTTAGTCTATGAACTGCTGGTCGAAAGCGCCAAATTGGATGAAAAATTCAGCAAATTCGCCCTGAAAAGCACTTACACTTGCGATATTGAATTACAAGGAATTACAAAAATGCGTTTTGAAGGTAGCAAAACCTACGTCGCCACTGACGATCTTAAACTTGCCGTCAATGCAGCCATTACCCTGCAACGCCCCTTGCTGATCAAAGGCGAACCCGGCACCGGCAAAACACTGCTGGCTGAAGAAGTGGCTGCATCCCTCGGCCTTGAGTTAATGCAGTGGCACATCAAATCGACCACCAAGGCCCAACAAGGCCTTTACGAGTACGACGCGGTGAGCCGCCTGCGCGATTCGCAGTTGGGTGAAGCGCGTGTCAAAGACATCGCAAACTACATTGTGAAAGGCGTGCTGTGGCAAGCGTTCGAGGCCGACAAGCCAGTTGTGCTGCTGATCGATGAAATCGACAAAGCCGACATTGAGTTCCCGAATGACTTGCTGCGTGAAATTGATCGCATGGAGTTTTACTGCTACGAAACCAAGCAGCTGATCAAGGCCAAGCACCGCCCGATCGTCATCATCACCTCCAACAACGAGAAAGAGTTGCCCGATGCCTTCCTGCGTCGCTGCTTTTTTCACTACATTCAGTTTCCTGACAAAGCCACCATGGAAAGCATTGTGGCTGTGCACTTCAAGAACTTGAAAAAAGAATTGCTGGATGCTGCCATGGCCAGTTTTTTTGGCATTCGCGCCCTGCCCGGCTTGAAGAAAAAACCGACCACATCGGAGTTGATCGATTGGCTACGCCTGCTGCTGGCTGAAGACATTCCAGCCAGTGCACTGCAAGCGAAAGACGGAAAAGACGCCATTCCACCCATGCACGGGGCGTTGCTGAAAAACGAGCAAGACATTGAACTGTTCAACCGCTTGGTGTTCATGGCCCGTCAGGGTCGCTGATAAAGGCTTTTGCTGTGCTACTGGATTTTTTCTTTCAACTTCGCGATGCCAAAATTCCCGTCACCGTGCGGGAATACCTCACCCTGCTTGAGGGGATGAAGGCGCAATTCATGACCCCAAGCCTGGACAATTTTTACCATCTGTCCCGCCTTACGCTGGTGAAGGATGAACGGTTCTTTGACCGGTTCGACCAGGTATTCGGCAGCTACTTCAAAGGGCTGGAAAAGAACATGGACCTGTTCGCCCAGCTGCCGAAAGACTGGCTGGAAAAGCGATTCAACCGCGAATTCACGCCTGAAGAAATGGCGGCCATTGAAGCCATGGGCGGGTTGGACAAGCTGATGGAACGCTTGAAGGAACTGCTGAAAGAACAAAAAGAACGCCACGAAGGTGGCAGCAAATGGATTGGCTCGGGCGGTACCTCCCCGTTTGGCAACAACGGATACAACCCGGAAGGCGTGCGCATTGGACAAGATGAAAGCAGAAACCGCCGCGCGGTGAAGGTTTGGGACCAACGCCTTTACCAGGATTACGACGACGAACTGGAAATTGGCACACGCAATATCAAGATTGCCCTGCGCCGCCTGCGCCGGTTTGCTCGTGAGGGGGCGCAGGAAGAACTGGATTTGGACAACACCATTGAATCCACGGCGCGCAATGCGGGCTGGCTGGATTTGAAAATGCGTCCGGAACGCCACAATTCAGTGAAGGTGTTGATGCTGCTGGATGTGGGTGGTTCCATGGATGATCACATTCGCCGCACGGAAGAATTGTTCAGTGCCGCGAAAAGTGAATTCAAGCATTTGGAATTTTATTACTTCCACAATTGCGTCTACGATTTCTTGTGGAAAAAAAACCACCGTCGCCACAGCGAGCGGTTTCAGACCACAGACATACTGCGCACCTACAACGGCGACTACCGTTTGATCTTTGTGGGAGACGCCACGATGAGCCCCTACGAAATTCTACAGCCCGGTGGTTCGGTCGAGTACAATAACAAGGAAGCTGGCGCAGTGTGGTTGCGTCGTTTTCTTGATCGTTTTCCGAAAGCCGTCTGGCTGAATCCGGAACCCGAAGGGCTATGGCAATATCGCCAAAGCGTTGAAATCATTCAAAATATCATGGAACACCGCATGCACCCCCTCACGGTCGGTGGGCTTGAAACTGCAATGCGATACCTTAGTAAGTAATCCTTGTATTCCTTTTTCTGACCCTCCCCGTTATTAGCAACACAAACACATTTCGTGTGGAGAAAGAAAATGGAAACCAAACGTACCCATCCCCTGATTATTACTGCCGCTGTTGCCGTTATTTTGGCCAGTGGCATTGCAATTGCATCCATGACTGGCCTGCTGCCAAGCAGCAACGCCAATATGAGCGACCAGGAAATCGCCCAATTGGAAGAAGAAGCACGACTGGAAGAAGAAGCTAAAGCCAAGGAAGAAGCCGCTGCGAAGAAAGCAGCTTCAAAGCCTGTCGCTTCCAAGCCCGCACCAGTGCAAACAGCCGCAACTTGTAACACTTGTGGCCGCGTTGTGGAAATTCGCCAGCGCACCATTCAAGGTGAAGGCTCCGGCATCGGCGCAGTGGCTGGTGGCGTGGTAGGCGGCCTGCTGGGCAACCAGATTGGCGGCGGTAGCGGCAAGAAGGTGGCCACCGCAGCCGGCGTGGTGGGTGGTGCCGTGCTTGGTAATAAAATTGAAAAGGACCGTAACTCCAGCACCCAGTATGATGTGGTGGTTCAATATGACGCTGGCGGTTCCGACGTGTTCAGTTTCAGCAGCCCACCCAGCTGGCAATCTGGCGACCGCGTGAAAGTTGTGAACGGTCAGATCACCTCTAGCCTGTAAACCCGCTCATCTGTTTACAGGATTTGTTTGGTCACCCAGCAATGGGTGGCCTTTTTCATTTGAATGGCCGGTTGTGGAACCAGTTGAAATTGTGGGGCACTCAATTCAAATTTCCTTTTGAATGGAATCTCCACATGACAGCATTGAATGACCCCGATTTGATCAAGGCATTAGCCGCCTGGGTGGGACAACTGAAAAGCCCCTATCATGAGGACAAACAAGTGAACAAATATCCCGTGAAGCTGATGTCAAGCTCTCCAAACGCTTGGCTTGAAATCAAGCAAATTGACCAAGGCATGATGGAAATAACCTGTATTCACAGGGTAATGGAGCAAGACGAGCACAGTGACCTGGAAGGCATACGCAAAGAATGTAGTCAGTTCAATGCCTTGATGGAGCGCGTTCGGCTTCCCGCTTATATGTGGGAGGACAGCAACAAGGCCGAATTTCAGCTACGGTGGCAAGAAACATTGGTAACCCAAGCCGACCTAAAGTATGTGCAACGATTTTTTGAACAATCACTTTACCTGGCCAACGCCTTGCAAAGCAGGCTGGGCTGGGCACTGAACAGTCAGCCCCAGCCACTTAGTCACTGAACACGCCAATCAGGCCTTAACCGTCAACAACAACATGTTCAAGCGGCGAACAAACCCGGCAGGGTCTTCAAGCTGACCACCCTCGGCCAACACCGCTTGATCAAACAACACATTCACCCACTCGTCAAAGTGATCTTTCTCGATCTTCAAACGCTGAATGAACGGATGCTCGGGGTTTAGCTCCAGAATCGGCTTGGTGTCGGGTGCATTCTGGCCTGCCTGCTTTAGCATGCGCTTCAAATGCTCGCTCATGCCCGCCTCATCAGCCACGATACACGCAGGGCTGTCGGTCAATCGCAAAGTGACACGGGCTTCTTTAATGCGATCCTTCAACAAGTCTTCGACCTTCTTCAGTACATCCTTGAACTCGTCTTCAACCTTCTTCTTGGTTTCCTTGTCTTTTTCATCCTCAAGGGCACCCAGGTCCAAACCACCCTTGGCACAGCTCTGCAATTCCTTGCCGTCAAACTCTTGGAGGTAGGACAGCATCCACTCGTCCACACGGTCACTGAGCAATAACACCTCCACACCCTTCTTCTTGAATACTTCGAGGTGTGGGCTGTACTTGGCTGCGGCGTAGGTATCAGCGGTCACGTAGTAAATCTTTTCCTGACCCTCTTTCATGCGGCCTACGTAGTCAGCCAGTGAAACGGTTTGCGCCTCACCCTCGCTTTGGGTAGTCGCAAAGCGCAGTAATTTGGCAATGCGCTCTTTGTTCGCCGGGTCGTCGCCCATGCCCTCTTTCAGCACCTGGCCAAACTCTTTCCAGAAACTGGCGTATTTCTCGGTTTCATTAGCTGCCATGTCTTCCAGCAAGCCCAACACCTTCTTCACAGAGCCTTCACGAATGGCTTTCACATCACGGCTTTCCTGCAGAATTTCGCGCGACACGTTCAAAGGCAAATCTGAGGAATCGATCACGCCTTTCACAAAGCGCATGTAGGGGGGCATCAACTGTTCCGCGTCGTCCATGATGAATACACGCTTTACATACAGCTTGATACCCTTCTGCTGGTTCCGGTCCCACAAGTCATAAGGGGCTTTGGCGGGGATGTACAACAAAGAAGTGTATTCAGAACGGCCACCTTCCACACGGTTGTGGGTGTAAGCAAGGGGGTCGGCAAAGTCAAAACTGATGGTTTTGTAAAACTCGTTGTACTGTTCAGCGGTAATGTCGCTTTTTGAACGTGCCCACAAGGCATTGGCCTTGTTCACATTTTCCCACTCGCCAGTGGCTTTCATGCCACCCGCTTCCTCGTCCCATTCTTCTTTCAACATTTGAATGGGCAGCGAAATATGGTCGGAATACTTGGTCAAAATGCTCTTCAACTTCCAGCCGGAAAGCAGCTCGTCTTCATCGGCCTTCAAGTGAAGAATAATTTGCGTGCCGCGGTCTGCTTTCTCTATGGCTTCCACGCTGAATTCGCCATCGCCTTTGGATTCCCATTCCACACCCTCGCCAGCGGGCAAACCCGCTTTGCGCGAGCGCACTGTCACCTTGTCGGCCACAATGAAGGCCGAATAGAACCCAACGCCAAACTGACCAATCAAAGCAGCGTCCTTTTGCTGGTCACCGCTTAATTTACCGAAAAATTCTTTGGTACCACTTTTTGCAATAGTGCCAAGATGTTCAATCGCGTCATCGCGGCTAAGACCGATGCCATTGTCTTCAATCGTGATGGTGCGTGCGTCTTTGTCAAAGCTCACACGAATTTTCAATTCACTGTCGTTCTCGAAAAGACCGGCATTGTTGATGGCTTCAAAGCGCAGTTTGTCGCAAGCATCCGAGGCATTGGACACCAGCTCGCGAAGAAAAATTTCCTTGTTGGAATACAGGGAATGAATCATCAAATGCAGAAGTTGCTTCACTTCCGTTTGAAAACCCATTGTTTCCTTCATTGCACCCATGTTATTGCTCCCTTCATCTTCTTGGTTTGGATGTCGGAGATGTGGGGACAAAGTTCAGGATTTCAAGACGAGAAAAAAGGCCCCAAAGGACCTTTTTTTAACTGAACTTGCGCAAGCTATCTGCCTTGAACTTGATATCCAGTTCCTTGCCTTTTCGACCACGTTTGCCAAGGCGCTCAGCCAATAAGGCGGGTTTCAGAACTTCCTCGCGATCTTTACCTCCCCGGCCTGTACCAGCTACCACCAGGCTGTCTGCGGGCCCGAAGGCAACGGCAGCCACCAGCGTGTCTTTGTCATCAAGCGGCAACAACTGCACGCCGCGCCCGCCGCCAGAAAGCTGTTTTAGCTCGTCCAGCATGAACACATGAAAACGCCCAGACTCAGAAAGCACCGCGACACGGTCGTCTGTGGGCTGCAGCAGCGCTGGTGACAACAACTTTTCACCAGGATTAAGACTGATGAACTGCTTGCCCGCCTTCATGCGGCTTTCCATGTTGCCAGCAGTGGCCAAAAAGCCGTAGGCGGCGCTGCATGCCAGAAACACGGGTTGTGTGGCCGGTGCGGCCAAGGCGTGACTCAGCGAACCCCCATTCAGCTCGACCAGGCTTTGGGCAGGAATGCCATCACCCCTGCCGCCAGGCCATGCCGCAACCGGCACACTGAACACTTTGCCCAGCGCATTGCCAGCGCCAAACAAGTAGGTATTGTCGGTGGTTTTGCATTCAAAAGCCGCATACAAAGCATCCCCAACCTTGAAGCCGAATTGCGCGGCATCATGACCGTGGCCCTGCCGGTTTCGAATCCAGAACTTCTGCGAGACAATCACGGTGGTAGGCTCTTCAACCACTTTCACTTCCACACTGGCCTTCTCGGCTTCCTCAATCAGCGTGCGGCGATCATCGCCGTAGGTGTCGGTGTCTTTGCGAATTTCGCCAATAATCCGGGTTTTCAGTTTGCCTTCATCGGCCAGCAAGGCTTCCAGGTCTGCCTTTTCCTCGGCCAGCTTGGCCAGTTCTTGTTCAATCTTGATTTTTTCAAGACGTGCCAACTGGCGCAGTCGAATTTCAAGAATGTCTTCGGCTTGCCGGTCGCTCAGCTTGAAGGCCTCGATCAGCGCAGGCTTGGGTTCATCGCTTTCGCGAATTACCTTGATCACTTCATCAATGTTCAGCCAGGCAATCAGGCGTCCTTCCAGCACGTGAATGCGGTCGTTCACCTGCGCCAGACGGTGTTGGCTGCGGCGGGTTACGCACACTTTGCGAAACTCGATCCAGTCCAGCAGCATGTCAATCAAACCACGCTGGCCGGGGCGGCCTGCATTGTCGATACTCACAAGGTTAATCGATGTGTTTGTTTCAAGGCTGGTGTGGCTAAGCAGCAGATTTGAGAACTCTTCCACCGACACATTGCGGCTTTTGGGCTCGAACACCAATCGCACCGCATTTTCCTTGCCCGATTCATCGCGCACAGCATCCAGCATGGCCAACACTTGCGCCTTCAGGTTTTGCTGCTCGGTGCTCAAACCCTTCTTGCCAGTCTTTACCTTGGGGTTGGTCAGCTCTTCAATCTCTTCAAGCACCTTGGCAGTACTGGTATTGGGTGGCAATTCCTTCACCACCAGTTGCCACTGGCCACGGGCCATTTCTTCAATGTCCCAACGAGCGCGCACCTTGATGGAGCCACGCCCACCGGCATAAATTTCTTTCATCGCGCTCGCTGGCGAAATAATTTGCGCGCCACCCGGGAAATCGGGCGCCGGCAAATGACCCATGATGGTGTCCAGGTCAGCATTCGGGTGCTTGATCAAATGAATCGTGGCCGCTGCCACTTCCCGAATATTGTGGGGAGGAATGTCGGTGGCCATGCCCACTGCAATACCGGAAGCACCATTCAGCAATACAAAAGGCAGGCGCGCCGGCAGCAGTTTGGGTTCCTGAAAGCTGCCATCGTAGTTCGGAATGAAGTCGACGGTACCCATGTCCACTTCATCCAGCAGCAGCTTGGCAATCGGGGTTAAGCGGGCCTCGGTGTATCGCATAGCGGCAGCACCGTCGCCGTCGCGGCTACCAAAGTTGCCTTGGCCATCAATAAGCGGATAACGCAGGGTGAAGTTCTGCGCCATGCGCACCAGTGCATCGTAAGCAGCCTGGTCGCCATGTGGGTGATATTTACCCAACACATCACCCACCACACGGGCAGATTTCACGGGCTTGGCATTGTTGCCCAGGCCCATTTCATTCATGGCGTACAAAATTCGCCGTTGTACTGGTTTTTGACCATCGGCGCACTCGGGCAGGGCCCTGCCCTTCACCACAGAAATGGCGTAATCCAGGTAAGCGCGCTCAGCATACAGGCCAAGGGTAATCGTTTCAGAATCGTCGCCAGAAGGTGGCGTTGCATCGAGGGTGAGTTGTTCCATGCGGTGCTTCGAGGTTTCTTATTTTGAGAATTGACGTTGACGAATGGTTTCAAACAGACACACTGAACTGGCCACGGACACGTTCAGGCTTTCAACACTGCCGATCATCGGGATTTGTACCAGTTGATCGCATTTTTCGCGGGTCAGGCGGCGCATACCGTCGCCTTCGGCGCCCAGCACCCAAGCGATAGGGCCATTCAAATCAGCGTCATACAGGGTATCTGTGGCTTCGCCTGCCGTGCCAATACACCACACGCCGGCATCTTGAATTTCTTCCAGCGTACGGGCGAGGTTGGTTACAGTGATCACAGGGATTGTTTCAGCGGCGCCACAGGCCACCTTGGACACCACTGGGGTAATGCCCACCGATTTGTCTTTTGGCAGCACCACGGCGTGCACACCGGCTGCATCGGCACTCCGCAGGCATGCGCCCAAGTTGTGGGGATCGGTCACACCATCCAGTACCAACAGCAAGGTGTTCTTGCCGTGGGTATCTATGATTTCAAACAGATCGTTGCTTTTCACCAATTCCTTGGCAAAGGCCACCACGCCTTGATGTTGTTTGTGCCCTGCTGCCTTTTCCAAACGATCAGAATCGGCTGCACTTACTTTCACGCCAGCCGCTTTCACCTTGTCGATGAACTGCTGCATGCGTTTGTCTTTGCGGTGTTGGTCTACCAACACCTCTTCCACGCTGGCCGGGGCTGTTTTAACCCGGGCCGACACGGCATGAAAACCATACAAAATGGCCAATTGAGTCGCTCCGCTTATCTAGGTTTTTTCGCTGCAGTGCGCATTTTAGACCCTGTGGCGGGTTTGGTACGGCTGACACGCTTGGCTTTCTGAATTTCTTCCTTGCGTTTTTTCTCGGCGGCCGCCTTGCTGCGTGATTCATCCGCAGCCCGCTTCTTGTTCACACCGCGTGTCGCTGTGTTTTCTTCCGGCGGCAGTGCCGGCGCCGTTTTACCCGCGTCTTGCACTGCCTGTTGCAACTGGGCTGTGTTGGTGCGGCGGCCTTGCTGGCGCTGGGGTCGATTGCCTTGCTTGCCATTCGGTTTGGCCAAACCAGGGTCGCGCATGAGGCTTTCAAACTTCACGCCTTGCACCAGGCGGAATTCTATTCGGCGGGCATCCAGGTCAACCCTGGACACTTGCACATTGATCGGATCGGTCAGGCGGTAGCGGATTCCACTACGCTCACCCCGCAATTCATGCAGGCTGTCGCTGTACTGAAAGTATTCCGTTCCCAGTTCTGACACATGCACCAAGCCTTCCACATACAAGGCATCAAGGGTAATGAACAAACCAAAGCTGGTTACGCCCGAGACATGGCCCTGGAAGGTGTCGCCCACGCGCTCTTTCATGAAGAAGCACTTCAGCCAGGACATCACATCACGAGAAGCCTCATCGGCACGACGCTCGGTGGACGAAAACCAGTTACCGGATTGATCCCAACGCGCAATTTCCTCAGCCTTGTCGACACGACGCTTCGGGTCGAAATCTTCGAACTCACGCTCATCGAGTGGCAAGGGTACGTAGCGCTTGCCAGCCAACAGGGCCTTGATGCTTCGATGAACCATCAAGTCTGGATAACGACGAATCGGCGACGTAAAGTGCGCGTAGGCTGGATACGCCAAGCCAAAGTGACCGCTGTTGTGCGGCGTGTAAATCGCCTGCTGCATTGAGCGCAGCATCATCGTTTGAAGCAAGGCCTGATCAGGACGCCCCTGAATTTTTTTCATCAGGTTTGCGTAATCCATGCTGGTGGGGTCGTCCCCACCATCCAGTGTCAAGCCAACTGAGCGCAAAAATGCGCGCAAGTTTTGCAGCTTCTCAACTGTTGGTCCCTCGTGCACACGGTACAAACTGGGGTGTTTGCTACGCTCCAGAAAATCGGCAGCGCACACGTTGGCGGCCAACATGCATTCTTCAATCAAACGGTGTGCGTCGTTGCGGCGTTTGGGCACAATTTTGTCGATTTTGCCATCGGGGTCCAGCATTACCTGGGTTTCAACGGTGTCAATTTCCATGGCACCGCGGCGCTGGCGCGACTCAAACAAGACCTTGAACAGTGTGTACAGATTTTCGACGTCGCCATACACATGCCCCATCGCTTTGGCGGTCAGGCTTTGTGAATCGGTCAATGCGTCCCAAACCTGGTTGTATGTCAGGCGGGCTGCAGAATGGATCACTGCGTTGTAAAACTGGTAGGCCTTGATCGCACCCTTGGGCCCAATGATCATGTCACAAACTAAAACCAAGCGGTCGACGCCTGGGTTTAGTGAACACAAGCCGTTGGACAATTTCTCGGGCAACATCGGAATAACCCGACGCGGAAAATACACCGACGTGCCACGCTTGGTGGCCTCTTGGTCGATGGGTGTACCGGGCAACACATAGTGGCTTACATCGGCAATGGCCACCAGCAAACGCCAGCCACCTTTGGTGTCGTTTGATGGCGTACAGTACACCGCATCATCAAAGTCACGGGCATCTTCACCATCGATGGTTACAAAAGGGACATCGCGCAAGTCTACGCGGCCTTTCAGGTCTTTGTACTCCACTTCGTTGGGAATACTTTCGGCCTGATTCATCGTGAGTAAATTGAATTCATGTGGCACATCGAATTTACGCACTGCAATTTCGATTTCCATGCCTGGGTCATCCAGCTCGCCTAAAACCTCGGCCACTTTGCCGATTGGCTGAGAATGACGCGTGGGCTGCTCGATGATTTCGACCGTCACCACTTTGCCCGGCGTGGCATTGCCCACGTCTTTCGGCGACACGAGAATATCGTGTTTAATGCGCTGGTCTTCGGGAATTACCAGCAAAATGCCACGTTCAGAAACCAGTCGCCCTACCAAACGGTTGGTTTTGCGCTCGGTCACCTCAACAATCGTGCCTTCAGGTTTGCCACGGTGGTCCGTGCCGGTAATTCGCACCAGCACTCGGTCACCATGCAATACCTTTTGCATTTCGCGCGGAGAAAGGAAGGCATCGGGCCCGCGATCGTCGCGAACCAGAAAACCGAAACCGTCACGGTGACCCGCCACACGGCCTGCCACAAAATCAAGTTTGGTAGAAAGCAACAACATGCCCTTTCGGTTGGGCATTAATTGACCATCACGCTCCATGGCGTTCAGTCGTTTTTCAATAATGGGGATTTGATCTTCAGTGAGTTTAAGGTGCTCAAAAACCTGTTCGCGGGTTAAGGGGGCTTGCGCTTGGCGCAGTACAGCCAGGATGTCTTCACGACTTGGAATTTTTATTTCTGTTTTATGCATTGACAAATTTATTTATTTCATTAGAATTCACGGCTCGCACCTGTGCCCAGGTGGCGGAATTGGTAGACGCGCTAGGTTCAGGTCCTAGTGGTGGTAACACTGTGGAGGTTCGAGTCCTCTCCTGGGCACCAGCAGTTTTCTCTGTAACATGTGCGTTCCAACGCAGTGTACAGCACTTTCCCGGCTTTAATTCTGAATTTCCAAAGCGCTTTGCGAATTTGCATTGCCGCTGGTGTCTGCAATACAAATTCGCCAAAAAATTTCACCTAAAAACCATAACCCACGCTGAAAATCAGGCTGGTATCGGTTTTCTTCACGCCGGGTGGCGGCATGTTGTCATAATCCACATTCACTTGCGTGGCCACATTCACATTTTCAACAATCGGAACACGCAAACCTACTTTGGTTTTGAACAAAGCGTCAGCTGTGTCCTCAAGGCTTACCGACAAATCATTGTTGTTGAAAAACACCAGGCGTTTGTTCCAGAATTTTCGCTCATAGTCCAATCCCAGGCTTAATGACGGAAACGACTCGTCTGGGGCAACAATATAATCTTCGTTGATGTAAGCCAAACCATATTCTGTTGATAACTTGGCACGCTCGGTTTCAAAAAACTGATAACCATAACCAGCACCCAGCGAGGTTCTCAAATTCAAGTCAGCCAATTTGTCCTGCTCGCCTTTGGCGTTCACAAACAGGTAATCTTTTTCGCTGAGAAATGCATCGTACTGGGTTAGCAAGTATCGGTTCGAAGTGGTGGTCACCCCTGCAGACTCTGCCTCGTTCACCTCAGCTGCCAGCGTGTATCTGTTCTCTGGGGTTCGAGCAATCAACTCCGCATCAAAATTCAGGGCGTCGTCTTCCGAGTTACCCCTATTGAATACGCCACCCAAGTTGGCTCTTCCGCTGTATTTCACCGAGTGATCCACCACAGGCGGATTAAACATCGCTATATCGGCCCTTGGCAGGGGCTTGGTGCGCCCCAAATCACCTTGATCGATAACCAGCTCGCCCTGTTGGCTCAACGTTACCCTGCCCTTTGCAGTGCTGCCATCTTTAAGCTTCACTGTGACGCCATCATCAGACTGCAATTCAAGAACCTGCTTCCAGGGCAACTCGACTTCGCCGAACAAGGGAGATTTTAAGGTAAGGATGTTGTCGCTTAGTTTGACAATTTCGCCAGTCAAGCGATCACCGTTTTTCAACACCACGTTGGCTGCGAAAACCGGGCCACTGAACAAGGACAGTGCAACTGCACAAGCGGGTGCAAATTTCAATAAAGGGGGGAGTTTTTTCACGTTTACTTCTTTTAAGACAGGCATTGTCCCGAGGTCTCCTTGGCAGGTAAATGGACCCATAGGATAACACATCGATTTTTAGGTCTTTTTAGACCGCAAATAAGGTATTTTTGAGAGAAGTTAGTACAAGATATTCAGGGGGATTTCAGAGAAAATCGCGGGTTTCAAATGGCTGCACAATCCAGACATCTGATTCGAGATATTCGGCAGCAAAATCGGGTTTGAAAACAGACCCGGGCTTTACCCAAACCACCGCCGTTTTCAGGTCAACAATGTCGGGACAAATCGTGCGTAGATGTTCGCACAAGGCCTGCAAGGTGTGCCCGGTGTCGGCCAGGTCGTCCACCAAAAGCACGTTACCACCCACTGGCGCAACCGCAGCTATGCTGGCGGAAAGCTGCAATTCGCCTTGGGTGGTACCCTCGCCATCACGATAGGACGACGCAGCGATTACAGCCATTGGTTTGCGCAAGGAACGAGACAAACCATCCGCCAGGAAAAGACCGCCTCGAGAAACCCCAAGGACACAATCAGGCTGAAAACCAGAACTTTGAACGGCCCGTACCACCTGATCAATCAGGTGGTGGTACTGCGCATAATCAATATGCAGCTTGTCGCTCATGCGCGAGAGTTCTTGGCTCAGGCTTTGTAGGGGTGACGCAGCACAATGGTTTCATCACGGTCAGGGCCGGTCGAAATCATGTCAACAGGCACACCGCACACTGCCTCCATGCGCTTCAGGTATGTTTTGGCCTCTTCCGGCAAATCGTCAAACTGTTTCACGCCGAAAGTTGTGCCCTTCCAGCCAGGGAAAATTTCAAAAATCGGCTTGCACCCCTCGACTTTGTCGCTACCAAAAGGAAGAATGTTGGTCTTGGTGCCATCGGCCAATTCATAGCCCACACACATTTGAATGGTTTCCATGCCATCCAGCACGTCTAGCTTGGTGATGCACAGGCCGGAAACACCGTTCAACTGAATGGTACGGCGCAAGGCAGCCGCATCAAACCAGCCACAGCGACGCGGACGACCGGTTACCGAACCAAACTCATTGCCCTTCTTGGCCAGGTACATGCCCTTCTCGCAAAACAATTCAGTCGGGAAAGGACCAGACCCCACGCGCGTTGCGTAGGCCTTGGTAATTCCCAATACATACTGCAAACGCTGTGGACCAACACCTGCGCCAGGCGAGGCCGCACCGGCGATACAGTTGGAACTGGTCACGAAAGGGAAAGTACCGTGGTCGATGTCAAGCAAGGCCCCTTGAGCACCTTCAAATAGCAGGTTTTTGCCTTCGTCATTGGCTTGCTGCAGCAAGGTAGGCACATCGGCCACCATATTCTTGATTCGAGGAGCAAGCGCCATGGCTTTGTCAAATACCACCTGCGCGTCGACAGGCTCAGCACCCAGGTATTGGGTCAAGACAAAGTTGTGGTAATCCAGCACTTCATCCAGTTTGGCGCGGAATTTCTCGGGATGAAACAGATCCTGAACACGAAGGGCACGGCGGGCGGCCTTGTCTTCATAGGCAGGGCCAATACCACGGCCAGTAGTACCTATTTTTGCATCGCCACGCTTGGCTTCGCGGGCTTTGTCCAGCGCAATGTGGTGGTCCAGAATCAATGGGCAGGTTTCGCTGATTTTCAGGCGACTTTCCACTGAAATGCCACCGGCTTGCAGTTCGTCAATTTCACTGAGCAAGGCCTCTGGTGACAAAACCACGCCATTGCCAATGTACACCTGCACATCAGGGCGCAAAATACCAGAGGGAATCAAACGCAAAATCGTTTTCTTGCCACCAATTACCAGTGTGTGGCCCGCATTGTGACCGCCCTGGAAACGAACAACGCCTTGGGCATGGTCAGTCAACCAGTCCACCACCTTGCCCTTGCCTTCGTCACCCCACTGGGTACCAATCACAACCACATTTCGAAAACTCATTTCAATTTCTCCTGATTCATGCCAATCGGCACCACTTTCCACACGGCGTTGGCCTGTACAAGCTGCCGATCACATACAAACTCTTCTTCCTCTTGGGCGGTATTGGGCAGCGACTGAAGCACCACCTCGCCCTGACTGCGCAATTCGCGAATCACAGCCATTAATTCAGTGTCATAAACCCAGGGAGCGCGAATGGCTGTTTTGGGCTTGGAATGCACAGCCTGCAAAGACACCAGTTCGCGCAAATCCACAGAGAAGCCGGTGGCAGGGCGGGCTCGGCCATACACGGCACCCACATCGTCATAGCGGCCACCACGCAGCACTGCATTGGGACAACCTTCTACGTAAGCTGAAAAAATCAGACCGCTGTGATAATCAAAACTGGCCAGGTCCGCCAAATCGAGAATGAGTGCAGGCATGGCCGACACCGTTTCCTGCAAGCGCGCAATCAAAGTGCGCAACTCATTGAGTACCGCACCCACCTTCGGGTTGCGGGGCAAGGTCTCGGCCGCCCGGTTCAGCACGCAATTGCCGCCACCGACCGAACCATACAAACTCAGCAAAGCCAGTACATTTGCCTTGCAGGCACCAGAAACGCCGGCCAGCAGCGTCTCAAGGGCAGGCCGGTCTTTTTGGGCCAAGCTATCGTGCAGACGACGAATGAGACTATCGGTAAGGCCTTCACCATCCACCACTGCGGCTAACAAACCCGCATGCGACAGGGCAAGGCGATAGCCCTTCAGCCCCGACAAATTCAATGTGTCAACAGCCAAATTCAATATTTCAAGATCGGCCTCAATGCCACCACAACCGTAAAGTTCAGCACCACATTGCAATGGCTCGCGGGTATTGTGCAAACCCAAAGCCTGCGTGTGAAGCACCGGTCCGCAATAACAAAGGCGGGTTACACCTTTTCGGTTCAAGATGTGAGCATCAATTCGAGCCACTTGGGGTGTTGTGTCTGCACGCAAACCCAACATACGCCCACTCGCCTGGTCCAGCAACTTGAAAGTTTGCAAATTCAGGGAAGCATCGGCATTGCCGAGCAGCGACTCGGTGTACTCCAGCATGGGTGGCATCACCAATTCATAGCCGTATACGCGAAAGCGGTCCAACAGGGACCGTCGCAATTCTTCGATTCGCCGGGCCTCGGAGGGCAATACATCGGCGACAGACTCTGGCAAAAGCCAAGCAGACATGACTATTCCAACTCTTAAACGAGTGTTCTAAAACAAAAAAAGCGTGATACCGATGAGAATCGCCACCAGCCCCACAAATCGTATTTGACCTTCTGTGAGCGAGGCAATCTTGAGAAAGGTCTCTTTCCATTGTTTTGGAAAAAGAAAAGGCATAAAGCCCTCGAGAATGAACACGAGGGCCAAAGCCAGCCAAAAGGTCTCGCTCATATCAATTTTCCCTGAGCCAGACCTTTCAAGCGAAGGTGATTAACCAACGCAAGCGCACGAAAGCCCAAGTTATTGCGTTTTCTGCAAAAACTTGAAGAAATCAGACTGCGGATCAACCACCATCACATCAGACTTGGATGTCAAAGACTTCTTGTAAGCATCCAGACTGCGGTAAAAGGAATAGAACTCGGGATTGCGACCAAAAGCGGCATTATAAATCGAACCGGCCTTTGCATCACCCTCCCCCTTGATAGTTTGTGCTTCTCTGTAGGCTTCAGCCAAAATTACAACCACTTGGCGGTCTGCATCCGCACGAATTTGCTCGGCTTCCGCTGCACCTGTGGCTCGCAAATCGTTGGCTACACGCTTTCGCTCGGCTTCCATGCGACGAAACACAGATTCACTGACTTCAGGTAGCAAATCTACGCGTTTCAAGCGAACGTCCAGAATTTCCACACCAATTTCCGCAGCCTCATCCTTCACCTTTTCAACCACGGTGTTCATCACTGTGGTGCGTTCGCCAGAGACCATTTGAGGCACGGTACGCTTGGTAATTTCTTCGTTCAAGGCAGACTTGACCACCTGAGACATGCGACTTTGAGCCAAGCGGGAATCACCACTCAAGCGAACAAAGTACAAGCGAGGATCGACAATACGCCACTTGATGTAAGAATCGATCAAGAGGTTCTTCTTCTCGGAGGTAATAAAACGCTCAGGTTCAGGTGTGTCGATGGTTTGAATGCGCTTGTCCAGAAAAATAACATTCTGGAAAGGCGCTGGCAGCTTGAAATACAAGCCAGGCTCCTGGCGTACTTCCTCAACCTGACCCAACGCGAACACAATGGCGTATTGGCGCTGATCCACCACATAAAGACAGGTATTGGCCACAAAAAAGCCAATCAACGCAGCCGCTACTACTACAAAAATCTTAGGCATGATTAACGAGCTCCCCGGTCACGATTGCGCATGGCATCGCGAATGCTAGTGTCAAATCCATCATTGGCATTACGTGGTGCAGATGGGCTGGTTTCAGCGGCCTTGGCGGCAGCGGCAGCAGATGTCGCATTGCTTTCAGCGTTTGATGAACCAGTTTTTTCAATCAACTTGTCCAATGGCAAATACAGAAGCTGGCTGTTTCCTTTGGAATCAACAATAACTTTGGTCACGTTGGTATAAATTTCCTGCATCGCATCGATGTACAGGCGATCACGCGTAACTTTTGGCGCTTTCTCATATTCGGTCAAAATTGCCTTGAAGCGAGCTGAATCACCCTCGGACTGGGCAACCACGCGTTCGCGATAACCATTCGCTTCTTCCAGCAAGCGGGCTGCATTGCCTCGGGCACGCGGAATCACATCGTTTGCATACGCCTCACCGTCGTTTTTCAAACGCTCGCGATCCTGGCCTGCTTTCACTGCGTCGTCAAACGCGGCTTGAACCTGTTCGGGAGGTTGAACACCTTGGACCGTGACGCTGGATACCAAAATACCCGTACCGTATTTGTCCAGAATTTCCTGCATCACTTCTGCAGTATTCAAAGCGATTTGCTCTCGGCCTTCGTAGAGCACGAAATCCATCTTGCTGCGACCCACCACCTCACGAATGGCCGTTTCAGCCGCCATTTTTACGGTTTCGTCGGGATCAATGGTGTTGAACAGGTAATCACCCGCGTCTTTCAAACGGTATTGAACCGCGAATTGAATGTCGATGATGTTTTCGTCTTCGGTCAGCATCAGCGCTTCTCGCAGCACCTTGCTTTTCACGTCATTGCGATAACCCACCTCAACAATGCGCACCTGAGAGGAGTTCACCACTTCATGCGACTGGATTGGGTAAGGCAAACGCCATTGGAAACCGGGCATCGAAGTGTGGTGGTACTTACCAAACTGCAACACCACGCCTTCGCGACCTTCCTGAACAATGTAAAAACCACTGGCCAACCAGACAAGTACCGCAACTACAATCACCGCGGTAAACCCTTTGCCTGCATTTTCCATGCTGGGGCCACCACTGCCGCCTCCCAAGGGGCCACGCGGACCGCCACCATTGCCGCCCTTCTTTCCGAACAGCCGGTTCAGCCTGCTGTTGAAGTCGCGCCACAGTTCATCAAGGTCTGGGGGGCCATCCTGACGGCCACCGGGACGGCGATTGTCTTGATCTTGAGGCTTTGCGGGTTCATCGTTGTTTTGATTACCCGATGAATTTCTGCCCCAATCCGGATCATTCATTGACATGCTTGTTCCTACTGCTGAAAAATTAATTGTTGACGTTCAGGCCCACTGCAATTCATCTGACTGCGTGTCTGCACCCCGACTTTGAGCATAGAAGTTGCCAGCAAGTTCAGTCAGACATTCACGTAATTCAGGAATTCCAAGCCCATAGCGCGCACTCACCGCCACGGACAAAATCTTACCATCGCCGTCACGCTCGACTTCCACAGAACGCTCACAGGCGTCTATTTTGTTCCAGATGATCACTTGTGGAACATCCCCCGCTTCAATCTCAAGCAACACCTTGTTGACCTCGTCGATTTGGCTGTGTCGAACCGGCGAGCTCACATCAACGACATGCAACAACACATCGGCGTGCACGGCACTTTCCAGGGTTGCTTTGAAAGCATCTACCAGGGAATGAGACAAATCGCGAATAAATCCAACGGTGTCCGACAAGGCCATATCTACCTTGGGTGCAAGCCAAACGCGGCGCGTGGTCGTGTCCAGAGTGGCAAAAAGCTGGTCTGCGGCGTACGCCTTGTCGCTTGCTATGGCATTGAACAAAGTGCTTTTACCCGCGTTGGTGTACCCCACAATAGCGACCGTAAACTGCCCTCGCCGTTCACGTTGCCTGCGCTGGGTTTGACGCTGTTTCTGGAGCTTCTCGAGCCGGGTTTTCAGCTGCTTGACCTTCACACCAATCAAGCGGCGATCTGTTTCCAGCTGGGTTTCACCAGGACCACGCATGCCAATACCGCCCTGCTGTCCATACAAATTCGCGTTTCCGCGCACCAACCGGGAGGCCATGTACTGAAGCTGGGCGAGTTCAACTTGTAACTTGCCCTCAAAACTGCGCGCGCGAATGGCAAAAATGTCTAGAATCAGACCCGTGCGATCGATTACACGACGCCCGAGCGCATTTTCAAGATTTCGCTGTTGAGCGGGGCTCAGGCTGTGGTTAAAGATGACAAGCTCGACTTCTTCGGCTTCGCAATGTGCAAGTATTTCCTGCACTTTGCCGGAGCCAATGAAAGTGGCTGAGTCGGGAGAACGCCGTTTGGACACGAAAACGCCAATCACCTCTGCACCAGCAGAGGTGGCCAGAAGAGCCAGCTCATCGACACTTTCGCGGAACTCGTGTTGACCTAGGTCAAGTGCAACCAGGGAACTACGCGTCATTTCAAACCGCGGAAAAATTTGAAAGTGAAGATAAGGTTACTCCTTCACCTCGGGGGTGAATGTAACTGAACGGCCAGGCACAACAGTCGAAATTGCGTGCTTGTAAACCATTTGGGTTACGGTATTACGCAGCAGAACCACGTATTGATCAAAAGACTCGATTTGGCCCTGAAGCTTGATGCCGTTGACCAGGTAAATGGACACGGGTACATGCTCTTTGCGCAGCAAATTGAGGAAGGGGTCTTGTAGTAGTTGCCCTTTGTTACTCATAACAGCTCCAGACTGTGTTGATATTATTAAATGTCAGAGCTTTTGGCTCGTCACGCTTAGTTTACAGAAAGCGCCTATGGGTGCCAAACGTAAGCCCTTCTTTTGTTGATATGGACACTCTTTTTTCATAAAAAGTTCAAATCAAACGCCAAAGAGTGATTCCCGTTGACATCACCCACTTAGCAGGGGGCTAACTCAAGCCATTGAGACAAGCGTGGGCGCCGGATAAACTCCTCCTGAAACTCAGTTAGTTTCGCTGTGGACTGGGGCAATCTGGCAGCCCATTCTGAGGTTAGTGAGGGGTCGTACCAAAGCGCTTTTGCAACCACTTCAGCGCTGATATTGGCGGGGTCGCAGATCAGGGCAAAGCGGTCATCGCCCCGCACAATTGCCAAAAGACCTATCACGCCATGGTCAATCAACAAACTCAAGATCTCGTCCAGTTGGTCGGGCGGCACCTTGGCAAACACCCGCAACTCTTCCATGGTCATGCCAGGCTTTTCCTGCTGCCGCGATTTTTCCAGTTCAACCAATACGCTCAAACCTTGCAGCCAGCGTTCACCAGGACGGTTGCTGGGGTTCCAGTAACCAGTGCGGGCCACCGGCAAAGCAGCAACGGTGCTGGCCCCCAAGAGTACAATGATCCAGCTGACGTAAATCCAGAGCAAAAAGATTGGAAACGCGGCCAAAGCACCATACAAAGCCGTGTAACTCGGAAAATGCGTGATGTAAGCGGCAAATGCCCGCTTTGAAATTTCGAACAAAACTGCGGCCAGCACGCCACCCACCAGCGCGTCTTTCCAATGCACTGCCCTGTTGGGCACAATCCGATAGATGAAAGCAAAGGCAAGTACTGTCAAAGTCAGAGGTATAAGGTTGAGGGCAGGAAACATGCCCCCCAGCACAGGGTTCACACCCGCCATGGTTTCACCGATCAGTGCAGTGGACACGCTGATGCTCAGCCCGATCAACACAGGAGCCAATGACAGGACAGCCCAGTACAACACAACCTTGTTCATGGTCGAGCGTTGACGCTTGACGTTCCAGATCTGATTAAACACCCGATCAACAGTGAACATGGTGGTTAAAGCAGTGATCACCAAGAACACAATGCCAATCGCAGTCAGCCCCTTCGCTTTGTCAGAAAACTGTGTGACATAGGTCAAAATGGTTTCAGACAAGGTTTCCGGAAAAAAACTGTCGATCAAATAGCCCTGCAAAGAAGACTGCAAACGATCGAACATCGGGAATGCCGTGAATATGGCCAACACGACAGTGGCCAAAGGCACCAAGGAAAGCACGGTGGTGAAAGTAAGGCTGGCTGCCACCTGCGGCAAACGCTGCTCGCTGATGCGCTGACTGACCAAGCGTGTAAATGCGATCCACCATCGCAAATTCAACGGAGACAGCTCAACATCGGCCACACTGAACGCACGGCGGGCACCACGCATGAAGCGGGCACGCCGTGTCTGGTTTTCTTCGACAGATTTGCCGATGGCTTTGAAACTCTTGGTCTCAGTTGTTTCGGAGGGTGCGGCTGAACTCATGCGCTTCGATACAATAGGGGTTCCAACAGCCCCCATGATAACCCCTAAGCATGATTGAAGTATTGGTCTTGTATTACAGCCGCCATGGCGCAACCGCGCAGTTGGCCCGTGAAATTGCGCAGGGCATTGACTCGGTAAAGGGAGTTTCGGCCAGAATTCGAACTGTACCCGCAGTGTCTGCAAACACGGAAGCAACCGAACCTGATATCCCCGAACAGGGCCCGCCTTACGCCGAGCCAGCTGACTTGAAAGAATGCGCTGGCCTTGCCATGGGCTCGCCCACACGGTTTGGCAACATGGCTGCGCCCATGAAGTATTTTCTGGACGGCACCGTTGGCACTTGGTTGGCTGGCGATTTGATCAACAAACCCTTTTGCGTTTTTACCAGCACGGGTAGCCTGCATGGTGGCCAGGAAACCACACTGACCAGCATGGCATTGCCATTGATTCACCATGGCATGCTTTGGCTGGGTATTCCCTATTCCGAGCAGGCACTGAATGACACACACACAGGTGGCACGCCCTATGGCGTAACCCATTGGGCAGGTGGACAGGGCCAGCACCCTGTTTCAGAACATGAAAAAATGTTGGCCAGAGCACAAGGTGCTCGCCTTGCGAAAGCCGCATTGGCCCTACAACACATGGACAAATCTTGATGAGCAGCACCCCTGAAATTGATTCAACCCGCAAAAAAGCATACTGGGCAACGGTAATCAGCCTGTTGGCATTAATCGCCCTGTGTGTAGCCTGGGAGCTTTTTATTGCGCCGATTCGCCCCGGTGGCAGCTGGCTGGTGCTGAAGGTGTTGCCCTTGCTGCTGGTGGTGCCGGGTATTTTCAAACAACGCGTACGAACCTACCAGGCCACATCACTGTTGGTGTGGCTATACTTTGCGGAAGGTGCCACACGCGCCAGTTCCGATCCGGCACTGGCCTCGCAGTTGATGGCCGGGCTGGAGGTGCTTTTGACCATTGCGCTGTTTGCCAGTGTCAGCGTATTCGCCCGCACCTACAAAGTACCCAAAACCAAGGTTGCTTGAACGCATGAATGAATTTTTGGAACAATTGCGCAAACAGGTACCTGGGCTGCTGATTAACACCGATGCAGCCTACATTGCCCGAGCGTGCACCGACTGGCGTAAACGCTACTGCACCACTGCGCTCGCTGTTCTGGAACCCATGAGTACCCGGCAGGTGCAGGCGATTGTAAAAACATGCGATGCGTTCAATGTGGCGATTTCAACCCAGGGTGGTAACACCGGATTGGTGGGCGGGGCAGTGCCAGCGGCCGACAGTGATCCGGTAAAACTAGCCCACGTGGTTCTTAAAACCGGGCGCATTCGTGAAGTATTGAAACTTGACGAAAGCAACCTGACCCTGACTGCCAGTGCTGGTTATACGCTGTACGAGATTCAGGAGTACGCACAGGCACACGGCTTTTTGTTTCCCCTCAGCCTGGCTTCGGAAGGCACCTGCACTTTGGGCGGCAACCTGGCGAGCAACGCAGGCGGCGTGGCCGTACTGCGCTATGGCAACACCCGTGAATTGTGCCTTGGACTTGAGTATGTGAACGCGCAAGGCGAGTTGTGTGGTGACTTGCGTGGACTTCGCAAAAACAACACTGGATATGACTTGCGCCATTTACTGATCGGCTCAGAAGGCACACTGGGTATTGTAACCACCGCCTGCATGAAGGTGTACCCTGCCCCGAAAAGCCGCTGCGTGGCCTGGCTGAATGTTGACAACATTCAAACCGCGGTGGATGCCTTGGGCTTTGTACAAGGCCACTTGTTCGGTGAACTCAGCAGCTACGAATGGATGAACGCCAATGCAATTGATGTGGTTCAAACCCATTTTCCTGCCCGCGCGCCTACCTGCCCTGGTGCTGTTGACCATGTGCTCGCTGAATTCACCTCATTGGGTTCCGAAACCACCTTGCGTGAACAAGTCACCAAAACACTCGAGGCGCTGTTGGAAGAGCTTCCCGGGGTACGCAACATCGCCATGGCTCAAAATGGACGGGAAATTGAAGCGTTTTGGGCATTGCGAGAAAACATTTCCGAAGCGCAGGCCAAAGAGGGTTTGAACGTGAAACACGATGTAGCCTGCGCTGTCTCGCAGCTACCCACATTTCACGACATGGCCCTGAATGACATTGCTGAGCACGGCGTGGATGTTCGGCCGGTGTTGTTTGGTCATTTGGGCGATGGCAACCTGCACTTCAATTTGTCGGCGCCCAAAAGCAGCGATGCCGCTGAATTTCTGAAGCAACACCAAACTTTGCTGAACAATTTGGTACACGATGCAATTCTTCGCTGCGGCGGTACCGTATCGGCTGAACATGGCATTGGACAGTTGAAAGCCGAACTACTGCGAGATATTACGAGTGCCAGCAACTATGCTGCATTCAAGGCCATCAAACAGGCCATGGATCCTAAAAACCTCTTGAACCCCGGCAAGCTGGTGTTGATATGAGCCCGGCAGCGGTTGCGGGTTTATTGATAACCTATTAAGAGATTGCAGCCATCTCGTCAGGGTTACCTGATTTCTCACTGCCGAGTTGACTTAACCATCATCGCCAGCGCGTCTTCAACCACCTGCCAGTTGTTGGCCTTCAGCCGGGTTGAATCCGACAACACTTGGCGGTAAAGCCTTCCACCGGGCTGTCCGTGAAACAGACCCAACCACGATTTTGTGATGCTTCGAATGCTCTCGCCCCGGCTCAACTCCTGTTCAGCATAGGCGCGCAATTCATCGATTACGTCCAAACGGGTTTTCTGAGTAGTTGGCTTACCAATCACTTCATCAAAGCCGGCCAATAGCCACGGATTGGAATAGGCCTCTCGACCAATCATGCAGCCATCTGCCCACTGAAGGTGACTTTCAATTGCTTCCAGGGTGGTAATCCCCCCATTCAAAATGATTTGAAGGTGCGGAAAATGTTGCTTCAGACGTTTGACCACCTCGTAACGCAAAGGAGGAATATCACGATTTTCCTTGGGTGACAGGCCTTTCAGCACTGCGTTGCGTGCATGCACAATGAAGGTGTTACAACCCGCCTCACTGACCTTGCCTACAAAGTCAAAAAGCATGGTTTCGCTTTCATCGTAATCAAGCCCGATCCGATGCTTCACAGTCACATCAATCGAGCAGGCGTCCCGCATGGCCTTCACGCAATCGGCCACCAAACCGGGCTCAGCCATCAGGCAGGCACCAAACGCACCTTTCTGAACCCGCTCGGAAGGGCAACCCACATTCATGTTCAATTCATCGTAACCCGCCTGCTCAATCCACTTGGCGCAACGTGCCATGTGCTCGGGGTCGCTGCCACCGAGCTGAAAAGCAACTGGGTGTTCTTCGTCATTGAATGCCAAAAAACGATTGCGATCGCCGTACACCAGCGCACCTGTAGTGATCATTTCGGTGTAAAGCCAGGTGTGCTGACTGATCGCACGGTGAAACCGGCGGCAATGCCGATCGGTCCAGTCGATCATTGGTGCAACAGATAAAGTTCTTGGTTTGAATGTCATGCTTCGGATTTTACAAACAAAAAGGGCGAGGCCAAAGCCACGCCCCTCTTGAAATCTGGCCTTTCAGCCAAACAAAACTTACGCTGCGTCGCGGCTTGCGCGCTTGCGCTCGTGTTCCTTCAGGAAGCGCTTGCGAATACGAATGTTCTTCGGTGTAATTTCCACCAATTCGTCTTCCGCAATAAATTCAACCGCGTATTCCAGATTCATCTGGATCGGTGGAACCAGGCGAACGGCTTCATCGGTACCTGATGAACGAACGTTGGTCAGCTGCTTGCCCTTGATCGGGTTCACAACCAGGTCGTTGTCACGGCTGTGAATACCGATCACCATGCCTTCGTACAGGGCTTCGCCCGGGGACACAAACATGCGGCCACGGTCTTGCAGTTTCCACAAGGCGTAGGCGACTGCATCACCATCATCTTGAGAAATCAGCACGCCGTTGTGACGCTCGGCCGAGCCGCCTTCGCGCACAGGTGCATATTGATCAAACACGTGGCTGATCAAGCCAGTGCCGCGTGTCAATGTCATGAAGTCGCCCTGGAAACCAATCAAGCCACGCGCTGGAATTTTGTATTCCAGACGAACACGGCCTTTGCCATCGGGAGACATGTCGAGCAAATCACCTTTACGTCGACCCAGTTCTTCCATCACGCCGCCCTGGTGTGAATCTTCCACATCCACGGTCAACATTTCATAGGGCTCGCACTTCACGCCGTCGATTTCCTTGAACACCACGCGTGGGCGGGAAACAGCCAACTCGTAGCCTTCACGGCGCATGTTTTCCAGCAAAATGGTTAGGTGCAATTCACCACGACCAGAGACTTCAAACACTGTATCGTCATCGGTGTCTTTCACGCGCAAAGCCACGTTGGCCTTCAATTCACGCTGCAAACGGTCACGCAACTGGCGGCTGGTTACAAACTTGCCTTCACGGCCTGCCAATGGGGAGGTGTTCACCATGAAGTTCATGGTCAAGGTTGGCTCGTCAATTGCCGGAATTTCCAAACCTTCCACGCAATCGGGTGCGCAAATTGTGGTACCGATACCGATTTCTTCAATACCATTGATCAGGCAAATATCACCGGCCTGTGCTTCATCTTCCTGAATACGCTCCAGACCGCGGAACTTTAGAACCTGGTTGATACGACCGTTGAATGGGGTGCCGTCTGGACCATTGATGCAGGTGACCTGCTGACCCACGCGCACCGTACCGCGCTTGATGCGGCCAATACCGATCTTGCCAACATAGCTGTTGTAATCCAGGGAGGTAATCTGGAACTGCAGTGGACCATTGGGGTCATCATCACGTACAGGAACGTACTTCAAAATCGCTTCGAACAATGGGCGCATGGTTCCTTCACGTACATCCGGTGTATCGCCTGCATAGCCATTCAAGCCAGATGCATACACAATCGGGAAGTCCAACTGCTCGTCGGTCGCACCCAACTTGTCGAACAAGTCGAAAGTCTGATCAATTACCCACTCAACGCGCGCACCTGGGCGGTCTACTTTGTTCACTACCACGATTGGCTTCAAACCCAAGGCCAAGGCCTTGCGGGTTACAAAGCGTGTTTGGGGCATGGGGCCTTCTACAGCGTCTACCAGCAACAGCACGGAATCAACCATCGACAACACGCGCTCCACTTCACCACCGAAGTCGGCGTGTCCTGGGGTGTCAACGATGTTGATGTGGGTGCCTTCATATTCAACCGCGCAGTTTTTTGACAGAATCGTGATGCCACGTTCTTTTTCAATGTCGTTGCTGTCCATCACGCGTTC
>NZ_DFOZ01000022.1:101161-111075 GCF_002377005.1 Limnobacter sp. UBA3528
GTGGTTTTGCCGTGGTCCACGTGGGCGATAATTGCAACGTTACGTAATGCGCGTGTCATAGATTTACCTGAATCAATCTGTCGGGTCGAAGCAAGGCGCCCTTCCCATCCGTTTCTAAAATGCCTGTTCCCATGAATCGGGAATTGCCTTTGAAGGCTGTATTGCTAACTTCGGTGTTCACATCCTGTGCAGGGGCTTCTCCGTACACCCGCACTCGCCCTGGTTTGGTATCTGCCAATTCCAGCGGCAATCGTTGCCCGTGCGAAAACCGCCGCGCAAACTCATTGTTCAATTCGACTTTTCCCAGGCTGCCCAACAGGGCATCAACCGGGAAAAGCACCGCATCCAAAGCGTCAAAGGGGGTTTCCGATTCACCGAGCACTTTAAGTGCTTCAAGGGTGTACGCGCGTTCCACTTTCAAGTCACCGATTGCGGTTCTGCGCAATTCCGTGAGATAGCCCGCTGTGCCTAAGGCCTTGGCGATGTCTTCGCCCAAGGTGCGCACGTAGGTGCCTTTGCTGCAATTTACTTCCAGTTCAATGGTGCAACTGCTTTCACCATGGTTTGTATTGTGCTCGACTTTGATGACATCCAATTGATGGATCAAAAGGGTTCGAGCGGGTCTGTCCAATTCAATGCCTTCGCGAGCATACTCGTACAAAGGCTTGCCGTCTTTCTTTAATGCAGAAAACATCGGCGGTACTTGTTGAATTTCTCCAACAAATTGCTCGCATACCTGTTTTACTTCATCCTCGGTGATGCTTTCAAGGGCGCGGTTGCCGACTTTCGTCAATTCGCCCTCGGCATCGCCAGTGTTGCTTGAAAACCCAAGCCGCACTTTGGTGCGATAGGTTTTGCTGGCATCGATTAAATCAGCAGCAAACTTGGTGGCCTCGCCGAACATCAAAGGCAGCAAACCACTTGCGAGCGGGTCGAGCGTGCCGGTGTGGCCTGTTTTTTCTGCCCTGTACAAACGCTTTACGATTTGCAAGGCTTGATTGGACGAAAAACCAGTCGATTTATCGAACAACAGCACACCCGACAAGGCACGCTTCTGTTTCTTAGTCTCCGCCACCGTCGCCACCACCATCCGAATCCGTGGCACCACCACCCTCGCCTTTCAGCGCCCGGTCGATTATTTGGGCCATTTCAGCCCCACGTTCTACCGATTGGTCGTGTTTGAAGCGCAAGGTAGGCACGGTGTGAATGTGCAGCTTCTTGAAAATCAAATTGCGCAAGTAACCCGAAGAATCATTCAATGCCTCTTCAGTGGTTTCCGCTGAACCAGTCAACACGGAGAAATACACAGTTGCATAGGCGTAATCGGGAGTCAGTTCCACATCTGTGATCGTGACAAAGCCAAGCCGTGGGTCTCTCAACTCACGGGGAATCAGCTCAGCCAGGTCTTTCTGGATCTGCTCGGCAACCCGAATGCCTCTGGCTGGTGCTTTTTTCTTGTGACGCATACTTTCCTTTTCAAACCCATGCGGCCATTACAGCTGCGTACGGGCCACTTCCTTCACTTCAAATGCTTCCAGAATGTCGCCAACCTGGATGTCGTCGTAGTTGTGCAGCTGCAAACCGCACTCAAAGTTCTGGCGCACTTCTTTGGCGTCGTCCTTGAATCGTTTCAGCGAAGCCAGCTGGCCCGTCCACACCACTACGTTGTCGCGCAGCAAGCGAACGCCCGCACCACGACGAATCACACCGTCGGTCACCATACAACCCGCGACAGAACCCACCTTGGAGATCTTGTACACTTCGCGGATTTCCACGTTACCGATGATTTCCTCTTTCTTGTCTGGCGTCAGCATGCCGGTCATCGCGGCCTTGATTTCGTCTACAGCGTCATAGATGATGTTGTAGTAGCGAATATCCACGCCGTTGTTCTCGGCGGTTTTACGGGCGCCCTGGTCGGCACGCACGTTAAAGCCGATGATTACCGCCTTGGAGGCCACTGCCAGGTTCACATCAGATTCGCTGATGCCACCCACTGCGGCGTGTACCACCTGAACCTTGACTTCGTCGGTCGACAGTTTTTGCAAGGCATGCGACAAGGCTTCTTGTGAACCCTGTACGTCGGCCTTCAAAATTACGGCCAGGCTCTTGACTTCGCCCTCGGCCATTTGCTCAAACATGTTTTCCAGCTTGGCCGCTTGTTGCTTGGCCAACTTCACATCACGGAACTTGCCTTGACGGAACAAGGCGATTTCGCGGGCTTTGCGTTCGTCTGGCAATACGATCACTTCCTCACCAGCAGCAGGTACATCGCTCAAACCCTGAATTTCCACAGGGATTGAAGGGCCGGCTGAGTCGATTGAACGACCGTTTTCATCAACCATGGCGCGAACGCGACCAAACGCTGAACCAGCCAAAACCACGTCTCCTTTTTTCAAGGTGCCGCTTTGAACCAGCACGGTGGCCACTGGGCCACGGCCTTTGTCGAGGCGGGATTCAACCACGAGACCTTTGGCGGGTGCTTCAACCTGCGCTTTCAATTCCATCACTTCAGCTTGCAACAACACTTGCTCGAGCAAGTCGTCGATGCCCTTACCGGTTTTCGCAGAAACGGGAACCATGGGCGAATCGCCACCGTATTCTTCAGGAACAACCGAGTGAGAGATAAGCTCTTGCTTCACGCGCTCAGGATTAGAGTCTGGCTTGTCGATTTTGTTGATCGCCACCACCAATGGCACACCTGCCGCTTTGGCATGGTGAATCGCTTCAATGGTTTGGGGCATCACGCCGTCATCGGCAGAAACAACCAGAATCACGATGTCGGTTGCCTTGGCACCACGGGCACGCATGGCGGTAAACGCCTCGTGGCCGGGAGTGTCCAGGAAGGTGATCATGCCGCGCTCTGTTTCCACGTGGTAAGCACCAATGTGTTGGGTAATACCGCCTGCTTCACCAGAGGCCACTTTTGCACTGCGAATGTAATCAAGCAGCGATGTTTTACCGTGGTCAACGTGACCCATGACGGTAACGACCGGTGCACGGGGCACGGAAGGTGCCTCAGAGTGCGCCACGCCGGCTTCTTCGATCATGGCTTCGGGATCATCAAGCTTGGCCGCAATCGCTCTGTGACCCAATTCCTCGGTCACGATCATGGCGGTGTCTTGATCAAGCACCTGGTTGATGGTGACCATTTGGCCCATCTTCATCAAACACTTGATTACTTCAGCAGCCTTCACGGACATTTTGTGCGCCAGGTCGGCCACTGTAATGGTTTCTGGAACGTGAACGTCACGAACCACCGGCTCAGTGGGCTGGTTGAAGTTACTTTGTTCCTGGCTGTGGCGGTTGTTCTTGCCTTTGGGGCCTTTCCATCCACCCGCGCCTGTACGGCCAACACCGGTTTCACCGCGTGTTTTCAAACCACCACGGCGACGGCCGGGTTCTTCTTTCGCACCGGGTGCACGAACGCCTTTGCGGCCACGTTCTGCTGCGGCATCGTCATCGCTCGCAACGATCAAAGCTTTCTCGGGCTTTTTGATGGTTGCCGCAGGCTTGGGCGGCTCAACTGGCTCCTCAGCCTTCATGACCTTGGCTGGCTGGGACATCATGCGGTTGATGGCCGCAACTTCAGCTTCTGCTGCCTTGCGCGCGCGCTCCTGATTGGCGCTGGCTTTTGCAGCATCTTCAGCCGCTTTTTTAGCCTTTTGCTCGGCTTTCAGGGCATCGGCTGCGCGCTGTTCGCGGGCCTTGGCTTCTTCGGCACGCGCTGCTTGCGCTGCTTCATCCTTGGCATCGGTTTCTTCGTCTGCCTTGGCGGGTTTGGCACTCTCGGCCTTGGCTTGTTCCACGGCTTCGTGAGCAAGACGCTCTTCTTCGGCGCGCTGACGGGCTTCTTCCTGAAGCTTCAGTTCACGCTCACGTTCTTGCTCGAGCTTGGCTTGTTTTTCTTTCAGTTCCGCTTCCTGGCGAGCCTTCAACTCGGCCTGGCGCTGCGCTTCAGCGTCGCGACGGGCTTGTTCTGCGGGGTCAAGCTGAGCTTCCATCACTGGCTCACTTTCACCGGCCTTTTCGGCACGCTGAACAAACACGCGCTTTTTACGCACTTCAACCTGCACTGTGCGTGCACGGCCGCCTGGGCCTGCCTGCTTGATTTCACTGGTCTGCTTGCGGGTAAGGGTAATTTTCTTCTGACCGCTTTCAGATCCGTGCGCCTTTCTCAGGCTTTCCAAAAGCTTTCCCTTGTCCGCTTCAGTAACTGCATCTGCCTCAGAAGTTTTGCTCACGCCAGCAGACTTCAACTGCTCCAAAAGAACATCGGCGGGCATTTTCAACTCTGCTGCAAACTGTGCGACTGTGGTACTGGTCATCTACTATTCCTTCAAATTCCCTTACTGACCGGGCCGAGTGGCCCGATTCGACTCTACTCAATGCGGTTTGTATTATTCAAACCAGTGTGCTCGCGCTTTCATAATGATGTCGCGGGCACGGTCTTCTTCAATTCCTGCAATCTCAACCAATTCATCAACTGCCAATTCAGCGAGGCCTTCACGGTCAGAAATTTCAGCGGCTGCCAATTTGCCAACCAGGTCGGCATCTACACCTTCGATGGACATCAGGTCGCCTGCACCTTCAACCATTTCTTCACGGGCAATTGCCTCGGTCAGCAATGCATTGCGGGCACGGGTTCTGAGTTCTTCAACCGTGTCGGCGTCAAAAGCTTCAATTTCCTGCATTTCAGCAATTGGCACATAGGCGACTTCTTCGAGTCCGGTGAAGCCTTCTTCGATCAGAATGTTGGCCACTTCTTCGTCCACATCCAGCTTGCTGGTGAACAATTCGCGCAGCTTACCGATTTCTTCCTCGGAACGCTTGGCCGATTCTTCGGGTGTCATGATATTGATTTGCCAACCAGTGAGGTCGGAGGCCAAACGTACGTTTTGACCACTGCGGCCAATGGCTTGAGCCAGTTCGGCTTCGTCCACCACCACTTCCATCACGTGCTGGTCTTCATCAACAACGATGGATTGAACCGTGGCTGGCGACAGGGCGCCGATTACAAATTGGGCCGGGTCTTCAGACCACAAAACGATGTCCACGCGCTCGCCACCCAATTCCTGGGTAACAGCTTGAACGCGGGAACCGCGAACACCCACACAGGTGCCGATTGGATCAATACGGCGGTCGTGGGCCAACACAGCGATTTTGGCACGCATGCCGGGATCGCGGGCCGCACCCTTGATTTCCAGGTGACCCTGTTCAATTTCAGGTACTTCCATGGCGAACAAGGCTTTGATGAACTCGGGCGAGGTACGCGACAAAATGACTTGCTGACCACGGGCCATGCGATCAACCTTCCACAGGTAGGCACGTACACGGTCGCCGGGGCGCAGGCTTTCGCGAGGGATCATTTGATCGCGGGGCAAACGGGCTTCAATTCGGCCGCTTTCCACAATCGCGTCGCCACGTTCCATGCGCTTGACCTGACCAATCACGATTTTATCGCCACGGTCCAGGAAGTCTTGCAAAATTTGCTCGCGCTCTGCGTCGCGAACGCGCTGCAAAATAACCTGCTTGGCGGCTTGTGCACCAATTCGGCCAAATTCAACAGGCTCAAGTTCTTCTTCGATGAAGTCACCCATTTCGGCTTCTTCGTCGTGTTTCAACGCCTGGTCGAGAACCATTTGATAGGCGGGATCGTAGAAGTCTTCTTCTGTGACCACTTCCCAGCGGCGGAAAGTGTCGTAGTCGCCCGTGTCGCGGTCGATGGACACGCGGACATCCACTTCTTCATCGAAGCGCTTCTTGGTTGCGGAAGCCAATGCCAATTCGAGCGCACCAAAGACAATGTCTTTGTCCACATTCTTTTCGCGCGCCAACGCATCAACTAATAAAAGCAACTCACGGCTCATTCCAGGGCTCCTAAAACTTTAAATGGGGGACCAGACGGGCACCCGCCAAATCAGTTATGTCAAAATCAAGCAAATAGGGTTCGGCATTTTTACCATCGGGGGTCACGAGGACGCCCCAGGCTTGCTCTTTGCCTTTTTGCAATACACCTTTGAACTGTTTTTGATTGTTGATGGCCCGCTTGAATTTCAGGGACACTTCTTGATCCAAAAACCGTTCGAAATCTTTTTTGCGACGTAAAACGCGGTCTACGCCCGGCGAGGAGATCTCGAGCCGCTCGTAGTTGACGTTTTCAACGGTGAACAGGTGGGTAAGCTGGTGGCTTACTTTTTCGCAATCTTCGACTGTGACGCCGGTGGGCGAGTCGATCATGATGCGCAACAGGCCATTGCCTTCGCGCTCAATGTCGGCCACTTCAAGGCCAAGAGAGGAGATCACGGCGTCGGCTTCCGTAACCCAGGATTCTGACCACACGCCAGACCATGAATTACCAACAAATTCTTCAGGATTAATCACTTCGCCTTTCACTTCGCCTTTTAACCTTCTATAGCCTTTGCTTGCCTATTCGCTTCGCTTGTTCACTTCATTTGACTGCTTATTGGCACACCATGGCACACCAAAACCGCCTTGCCAAAAAAAAATGGGCCTGTAAGCCCACTTCATTTGAGACACCCTTTTTGGAGTGGGCGCTCAGGCAGCCTCAGAGAATAACCGAAACTGCCTTTATTTTCAAGTAATTTCCGGTGCGGGGAACTACACGGCTGGCGCCTTTCGACGTCTGCGTTGCTGGGGTTTCTGGGCTGCACCATTTCCACCTTCATTGCCACGACCTGGGCCTCGACCGGCAGAAGGACCGCCAGACCTCGGACCCGCATTCCGTGGCCCCGAGGGGCGCTTGCCGGCACCTGCAAACTTTCCAGCCGGGGCAGCAGCACCGTTGCCATTCGCGCCGGCCCTGTTGCCGTTTCGGTCACCGCCGCCACCATTGCGCCGGGCTGAGCCGCCTGCAGAGGACAAATTGTTCTGGTTGCTCAATGCGGCAGCCGCGGTGGCACCAGACACGGTGAGGTAGGTTTGGGCTGGCGTGGTAAAGGCCAAGCCCGGATCGATCAGGGGTTGACCATTGCGACGTTTGTTGTTTTTCGAACCAATGTTCTTTTTGTCACGGCGAATGGCGCCCTCTTGGGCAGACTCATCAACTTTCAAGCCCAAAGACTGCATGTAGGACATGGCCTCCAATGCTTCCATTTCCATGTGGCGTCCGCGTTTTAAGGTGGACGGCATCATGATGTCACCAAAACGTGTACGAATCAGGCGGCTAACGGTCAGGTTACAGGCCTCGAACATGCGCCGAACCTCACGGTTGCGCCCTTCTTTCAGACCCACTTTGTACCAGCGGTTGGCACCTTCTCCGCCCGCAGCATCCACGTAGAGAAACTTGGCCGGACCGTCTTCAAGCTGAATACCGGTCAGCAACTGCTGGCGCTGTTCCTCGGAAAGCTCACCCAGAATACGCACGGCGTATTCGCGTTGCACTTCATAACGCGGGTGCATCAAGCGGTTGGCCAGTTCGCCAGAGGAAGTGAACAACAACAACCCTTCGGTATTGAAGTCGAGGCGACCCACAGCGATCCACTTGCCGTTGGAAATTTTGGGAAGCTTTTGAAATACAGTGGTGCGGCCTTGAGGGTCGTCCATGGACACAATTTCACCGGCGGGCTTGTGATAGATCAGCACCCGTGGTGGCTTGGACTTGTTTTTGCGCTGAATTAGCTTGCCATTGACACGCACCTGATCGGTGGGCAACACACGCTGGCCCAGGTGGGCAGGTTCAGCATTGACCGAGACACGGCCTGCGACAATCAGTTCTTCCATTTCACGGCGAGACCCCATGCCAGAATCGGCCAGCACCTTGTGTAACTTAGGCGCCAGTTCGGGATCGAGCCGTACATTCAGCTTGCTGCGATTTTTGCTTGCGCCGCCACCCTCTTCCGACTTCAGGCCTTCGACCTGATCCAGCACCTCACCCCACTCCAGGTCATGACTCTCGCTGTCTACGCTGACAGACACCTGCTCAGGAATCGGGTTGGTATCGGGTGTTTCAGTTGCTTTGCGCTTGTTGGTTCTCATCGTTTTCCGCTGTTTCGCTGTCATCCAGATCAAATGGAATGACTTTCTGTAATTCATCCGCCAGCTGTTGGTCTTTTTCATCGTCCAGTGCTGGCAATTCGCTAAGGCTGGCCAAATTCAGGTCAGCCAAAAACTGGGGCGTTGTTGCCCACAGTGCTGGGCGCCCCGGTGCATCTCGGTGGCCGATCGACTCGATCCAGCCGCGATCTTCCAACGCCTTGATGACCTGGGTAGACACGGTGACCCCACGAATGGATTCGATGTCGCCCCGGGTGACCGGCTGCTTGTAGGCAATAATTGCCAGGGTTTCCATGGTTGCCCTTGAGTACTTCGGGGGCTTCTCGGGATTCATTTGTTCGAGGTACCGTTTGACGTCCTCGCGGGTTTGAAAACGCCAACCCGTTTTAACTTGCACAAGTTCCAGACCTTTGTGGGTCCAGTCACGACGCAGGTCTTCCAGCAAGGTGGTGACCACGGATGCATCAAAGGCATCATCGAACAGGCGCATCAATTCCTTGACGGCAATCGGTTCGACCGAACACAGCAAAGCTGCTTCTAATATGTTTTTAGCGCGCTGGGGATCCATCCAGGCGGACTCACTTAAAGAAATTCAGGTGTTGATAGGGAAATAGTGCCGATTGGTCCTGCAGGCCGATGTGGCTGTTGCCAGCGGGGTGCAGGGGCGCAGCGTGAAACGAGTTGCGCGACAGGCATTTTATAAACCGATGGCGCATTGTAACCACGTTATCCACCGCTCAGCAACCACTTGATCACACAATTGATTTCAAAAAAAACGGCCCACCGAGGCGAGCCGTATCTGAAAGTAACCCATGGAGGGTCGGAGACATTCACAGAGTGCCCGATTAAAGTGCGCTGAACATCCCCACTGTGGCTTACCCCGAGGCTTGTGGAACTTATCCACAGTGGACGGGGAAAACCTTCCCTATTCTCTGTGGATAAAATTTTCAGCCTGTTGATTTTGTGCAGTTTTTGGTTGGTTGATTAAAAACTGAGCATGGGCTCTAGAGTCTATCAACGCTTGCTATTTCAGCTTTCCCAGCGATAGCCAACACCCGCTTGGCGGATGCGGTTCCAAACGGCTTCTTTTTCTTCGTCGCTTTTAAACAGCCAACCATCGACCTCATCGAGAGTACGACCGCAACCCATGCAAATATCGTCTCCGAGGTTGGTTGAACAAAAACCCACGCAAGGGGTATCGGCTTCTGGCCACACAGGCAGGTTGGCGTATTCAGGTTTTGACATGATGCTGCTTTAGTTGGGGTTGGGACGGTACTGCTTCTTCAGGCGAATATAGAGCACTTTGGTGACGTGTGCGACAACCGAGCCATCGACATGGGTAATGTCGGTCTCGAAGGTGTGCAAAACTTTTTCACCGGTGGCCGCTTTGGCTTTGATTTCTTCAAGTGTTTGATCATTCACTTGATACACACCTTTGACCAGTGCGTTACCAGGTGCAATAAAACGTATATTGGCCTCTTGATCCCACACATGATAGCGACTGCCCAAGCGCTTCATGAGAATGAGCATGTAGAAGGGATCGGCCATGGCATACAGCGAACCGCCAAACTGCGTACCCATGATGTTTTTATTGCGACGCGTGAGTGGCATGTGCACTTCAACTTCTTCGAAATTGGCACTGATGTGATGCACATGAATGCCCGCGCCGCGCAAAGGTGCGTAAAAATTCATGGCTCTGCGCATGAATTCGGGCTTGTCAGAGAGGTTTTTCAGAAATTTTTTAAACATTTTTTACTGCGATTTTTTCTTGTGGTTTCAGTAGGATAAAGGTTTTTTGAGGTGAGGTTTACTCGCTTGAATGCGTTTGTGCACTTGCACACACGGGCAAAACCCGCTATAGTCTCGTTCTTACCAGACGCGGGGTGGAGCAGTCTGGCAGC
>NZ_DFOZ01000022.1:111415-113658 GCF_002377005.1 Limnobacter sp. UBA3528
AGGTCGTAGGTTCAAATCCTGCCCCCGCAACCAGATCTTTATCATTAAAACCAATCACTTAGCGGTGGTTGGTTTTTTTGTTTTCTAGGCCACTAACCGCGTGTGCCCAAAATGTGCCCAACTGGTGCCCAACCCCGCTTTAGCCCGCCTTCCCTTTCATGACCTTCGGTCAAACCCAATAACGGTCAACAGGGCACATCTGTAAAAATTTCTCGAATTTTCTGGTTCACATTTTTGTGCCCAATGACCGTTTGGGAAATCAACCCAAAGGTCGTGAATTTTCGAGTTTTTGAAGCGAATTTTTGTGCGGAATTTTCGGAAATTTGTGACCTTCAGGATGGAATTTGACTATTAATAGGATGTGCCTAAGTTGTGCCCAGGTTGTGCCCATGGTTTGGCTGAGACCATTGACTGAATTGGTATCGCGGCTAGGTGACATGGCGTATTCTTGTGGTCAGTTACGCAGAAATTTAGATTTTCTGGGCACTAAGATATGATTTTTGGCAAATGTTTGGTTCATGGACGCAGATTACATGGCTGACCTTCGGGAAGCGGTGCGTCGGTTTTGAAACTAGATATGCAGTTGCAACGGCAGGTAATCGACCGGAGCGGAAATTCGGACTTACGACAGAAACGTCTGAGTTATTGGCGAAAGCGTTCTTTGGAACTTATGTGGTAGTAGATAAAGGCTCTGATTTTCCGAGTCAAATCCTTGACTCGCCATTTGATGGCGAATAACCAAGGTTTATTTTTCATCTTGTTCATGCGATGCTTTGCAAACATCTGAAATGGTTAAATTATGGAAATTATTTGCGATGTACGGATAAATGAATATCTCCGTTATTGTTCGACAAATCAAGTTATGCCATCTGTACAAAGAGCAGTAAATGAGCGATGACTTGTTGGAAGAATTAGACCGTGCTAATAGAGGAGAAGCCCCCTCACCTTTCGGTAGGGCTGAATTTGTAGTGCTAGGCTCACCAGCCTCAGTACAGTCTAAAAAGTCTGTTCGCGATACATATCTGAGCTCAATAAAAGAGCAATTCTCAAAATTACAGTACCTTCTTACGGGGGAAATAATTCTCAACGTAACATGGCTGCTTCCCGCCAAACAAAGATTTGAAACAGATGCTAAGTCAGATATTGATAACTGTATCAAGCCAATAATTGATGCCTTTACTGGTCCTGATGGTCTATTTATTGATGATTGTCAGCTCAGAGGGCTATATATCTGTTGGCGGCACATTGATTCTGGAAATGAGCGACTTGTATTTGAATTTGAGTTCCAGGGTGACCAATATTCCTTAAAGAAAGAGCTAGCATTCGTTCAACTAAATGGGGCGTTATGTACTCCTGTTAATTTGAACTGGCCTAGTGCAGCAAAAATCATGTGGGCTGCAATGCTAGCTGCAAACCAAAAAAGCAAAGATATACTTGATAGGCTTAGTGTGAGTTATCCTTCTGTTGCTGGCTTTCTCGGAGGTAATCAGCCTTTTCACAGAACAAGAGTAAATGGTTTCCCGGTTTTATCACTATGTGAGTTCGCTGGTAGAAAATTCAACATCACAAAGAAATAACAAGTCATGCCAGTCGGACAGTTTATTCCCCGGCCTTTGTGTGCCGATCGCTACGCTCGCACAAATCGCCACCCCACAAAATGCCGCTGCACTCGGCGTTATGTCTCATCTTGATCGGGGCAACGAATGAAATTAGAAACTTTTGACGATGTGCTCGAATCCATTCGGAAGAACCCACGGCGGCAGTTTCATCTGCTATTGGGAAATGGCTTTAGCGTCTCATACGACCCAAAAATTTTTTCCTATAATGCGCTTCACGAGTTCGTTAAAAATCTCAAGGATAGGGACCTTTCAAAGATTCTAGAAGTAATTGAGACTCGCAACTTCGAAGTAATAATGCAGTACTTGGATAACTTTGCCGCGCTAGTAGAGGCCTTAGGTGGCGATTCAAAACTAAAAGAACGCGTCGAGAACGCAAGTGTCAAGCTGAAAAAAAGTCTGTTGGACGCTGTGAAAGCAATGCACCCCGAGCACGTTTTCAAGGTGCCGGAAGATCAAAGCGCGGCGTGTGCTACCTTCCTCCAGCAATTTTTTAACACTAGCGGGCACATTTATTCGACCAACTACGACTTGCTTTTGTATTGGGTCCTAATGCGAAACGACATACTCAATCACGTCGATGGCTGCGGCCGAGAGCTTATGAGTCGGCCTTGCGAAATTCAGTTT
>NZ_DFOZ01000035.1:0-12034 GCF_002377005.1 Limnobacter sp. UBA3528
CTTTCCAACTGTCAAACACTTTTGCGAAGAAATTTGTATTTTTCTGCAACACAGCAAAAGTGTGTTCCAACCACCCCACAAGACGACGAAAACAAGCCTCTGAAGCACAAGGATTTTTTTCAGGATTGCACAAAAAACAGGCTCCCGAAGGAGCCCACAAAATATTTCATTTTTTTGACGCCCTAGCCCTTTAAAAAGAACTTTGAGCCCATTTAATTCCGATTTAATTCGAATTAATTTGAGAAATTCGGTCTTATTTGTTCTTGAAATCGGGTTTGCGCTTCTCAACGAAGGCTGACATGCCCTCTTTTTGATCCTCAGTAGCGAACAAACTGTGGAACATGCGGCGCTCGAACAGCATTCCTTCAGACAAAGATCCTTCAAATGCGCGATTAATGCTTTCCTTGGCCATCATTACGGAGGGATTTGAATAAGCAGCGATCACAGTGGCAGCTTCGATTGCCTCGTCCAGACACCTGTCGGCCGAGACAACACGTGAAACAAGGCCTGCGCGCTCAGCCTCAGAGGCGTCCATCAGGCGGCCGGTTAAACACAAGTCCATGGCTTTGGACTTGCTGATTGCGCGGGGCAGGCGTTGCGTGCCGCCGGCGCCGGGAATAATGCCGAGCTTGATTTCAGGTTGACCAAATTTGGCGGTGTCTGAGCAAATAATGAAATCGGTCATCATGGCCAACTCGCAACCACCGCCCAAAGCAAAACCACGGACGGCGGCAATCACTGGTTTACGAACGTTGCGGATGGTTTCCCAGTTGCGGGTGATGTATTCGCTTTTGTAAACGTCCATATAAGTAAATGAGGCCATGGCACCAATGTCGGCGCCAGCGGCAAAGGCTTTGTCGCTACCGGTAATGACCATAGCCCCGATGTTGTCATCAGAATCAAAAGCCATCAAGGCATCGCCCAGCTCAGTCATCAGTTGGTCATTCAGTGCATTCAATACCTGGGGGCGATTCAAGCGCACCAAGCCCACTTTGCCAATGGTTTCTACGAGGATGGTTTCATAGGTCATGTTTAGTCTCCAGCTTGTTAATAGGGATGAAGAAAGTCTAACCGTTCAAATTCGAGGAATTAACGACTGAAAAGAGTTTTGAAGGAAGACGTGACTTTATTTTCTGTCTAGGACAAAATAGGGGCACTTTGGACAAAACAGGTAGTAAAGAATGACAAAGTGCGTATTTGTAATGGGTGCCAACAGTGCGATTGCCCAAGAATTAATCCAATTGTGCGTAAATTCAGGCCAGGAAGTGATTGCTGCGGGACGGGATTCTGCAGTTCTTGAGGCCCTGTATGGCAACACCTCAGGTGTACATATT
Organism: Limnobacter sp. UBA3528; assembly: GCF_002377005.1. NCBI lineage: Bacteria > Pseudomonadati > Pseudomonadota > Betaproteobacteria > Burkholderiales > Burkholderiaceae > Limnobacter > Limnobacter sp. UBA3528. The sequence goes on from NZ_DFOZ01000035.1 coordinate 1,335, forward strand.
CTAGAAGTTCAGGCCTGTGACTCCAGTTCCGTCGATTCGGCTTTTCAAGCGGTGGTTGCTGAAGGCAAACAGATTGATGGCTATGCGCACTGCGTGGGCTCTATTCTGGTGGCCCCACTAGTTAAAACCAGCGACGCTCAACTTGACAGCGTGATGCAGGTTAACCTGCTTTCTGCCATGTATGGCTTGCGCGCCTTTTTAAAACAAGCAAAAGCGCAAGGTGTAGGTGGCTCAGCGGTGCTGGTATCGACCTGTGCAACAGGAATTGGTGTACCCAATCACGAGGCGATTGCAGCAGCGAAGGCTGGCGTTGAGGGTTTGGTCAAATCCGCGGCGGCGACACATGCGGCTGACAATATTCGGGTAAATGTGGTTGCCCCGGGCTTGACTGACTCCCCTATAGCCTCGGCGTTTTTGAAAAGCGACATGATGAGAGCGGCGAGTGCCAAGCAATATCCCCTGCAAGGCGTGAATAAACCGGTTGAAGTTGCACAGGCGATGCATTGGTTGCTAAGCGATGGCGCCAGCAGGATGACTGGCGCTGTATTGAATATCGATGGGGGGTTCCGGAATATCCGCCCTCTTGTGAAGTAACCCCCATTCGATTGAGAGAAGGGCCAACCATGCAGTACCAGACACCCAACAAATTTGAACCGAGCCGCCGTGCCGCATTGAATGCGCTGGCCACGGTGGACCCGGCGCTTTACAGTCGCACCCGAAACTTTCTGGACGGAGCAGTAACGGGCTTGTCCCCATGGATTACCCACGGATATTTGAGCGTTCGGGAGGCCACCCAAGTGCTGATGGAGAAATATCGCCTGAGTTTTGAGGACAAGCTGATTTTTGAATTCGCTTGGCGAGAGTTCTTCAAACATGCGCATGCTGAATTAGGCAATGGGATTCTGAGTGATGTACGCAGACCCGTTTGGTCTGGCAAATATAACCAACAATTGCCGGACGATATCCGGGAAGGCCGAACCGGGGTTGAAGCAATCGATGCCGGAGTGGCCTCGCTTTATGAGACTGGCTATTTGCACAACCATGTGCGGATGTGGATTGCCTCGTACGTAGTACACATGCGCAAGGTGCACTGGAAAGTGGGCGCTGACTGGATGTATACCCATTTGCTGGATGGGGACCTGGCGTCCAACCATTTGAGCTGGCAGTGGGTGGCGGGTACCTTCAGCCACAAACCGTACGTGTTTAACTCGGACAATGTGAAGAAATACGCTCCGAAATGGGATTGTAGTGGTACTGCGATCGACACCGACTATGAAGACCTTGAATCGATCGCTCGGAGCAAGCGCGATGTGGGGCGCGAGAGAAATGCGCCACCCGTTGGAGTCGCTGAGCCGACTAGCCACCGCTTCGATCTTGAGCTATTGAGCGACACGCTAAAGCGCAAGACGGTGGATCTTCGCCAGCAGGCTGGTGTTGACTCGTGCAGCGCACTGATGAGCAACTTCAAGAAGATCAATTTGGTTCACCCTTGGGATCTGAAAGCTTGTTTTGATTTGACGCAAAGCGGGGAGTTGCGCGTGGGACTGATTGACTGTGCGTTTCACAAAGCGCACCCGTGGAATAAACAGCGATGGGATTTTGTGTTGAACGCCATGGAAACGGGCTGCGACCAAGTATGGGTTGTGAACACGGATGAGATTGGACACTGCACAAGCATGCTGGCTGGCTTCATGAAAACCGGTGCCGAGTTTGAATTAAAAGAAACATTGAATTCAGGCTATTTGATGATGGAACGGTGCTTCCCGATTCGATGGGCACTGGAGGACAAGCTTCTACCGAACCCACCTCGCTTTCAACAGAGTTTTTCGCGCTTTTACAGAGAAGCCACTTTGATGGCAGGTAGCCTGGAAGAGGCTATACATGGCGGCATTTTGGTGGATTGACGATGGCACAGGCATTGAAGACACACTGGATGAATGTTCTTGGCTACGCTGGCTTGATCCCGTTCTTGGGTTTGGCCTTGCTGACCGGGATTTACAGCGGCACTGAGACTGCCAACCAACTGGCCAACTACAACCTGATTTATGCGTTGTGCATTGTTTCGTTTTTGGGTGCAGTGCATTGGGGACTGGCCATTTCGCTAAGTAGCCAGGACCAAGCCACTTACCTTGCGGGACTGGATCAGGCGGAATTTGAAACACGAAGTTTTATTTGGGGTGTAACGCCCTCGCTGCTGGCCTGGCTGGCAGGCGCATTTTCGCCACCCCAGTTCACCCTGTGGATTCTTGCACTGATTCTGGTGTTGGTGTGGCTGGTGGACCAACGCTTTTTGAAGCCCATGAAGGCGTTTGATGCTTACCTACGCTTGAGAAACCACCTGACTTTGGGTGCAATTCTTGGATTGTTGGTGACCGCCTGCTTTGTCTAATGGTGTAGTCTTCATTCAAGACTAATCAAAAGCAAGGAAGGAAAAAGTATGTTCAAGGCGGTATTTCTTCAGAAAAACGAACAGGGTGAATTCAAGGCCAGTGTTGAACAACTGGACGAAGGTCAACTGCCTGAATCTGGCGATGTGCTGGTTCAAATTTCTCACTCCACTCTCAATTACAAAGACGGCCTGGCCATTTGCAACAAGTCGCCCGTGGTACGCCAGTGGCCCATGGTGGCAGGTATTGACGGCGCGGGTACTGTGCTGGAAAGCGCCCACTCAGGGTTCAAGCCTGGAGATGAAGTGATTCTGAATGGGTTCGGTGTGGGTGAAACGCATTGGGGCTGTCTGGCAGAAAAAGCCAAACTGAAAGGTGACTGGTTGATCAAACGCCCCGAAGGCCTGAGCGCAGCGCAAGCGATGGCGATTGGCACAGCGGGTTACACAGCCATGTTGTGTGTGCTGGGCTTGGAAAAAAGCGGCGTGAAACCGGAGAGTGGCGAGATTTTGGTGACCGGCGCAACTGGCGGTGTTGGCAGTATTGCGATCGTGTTATTGAGCAAACTTGGCTACACGGTGGTTGCCACCAGCGGTAAACCTGAACAAACCGAGTTTTTAAAAGGTTTGGGTGCAAGTGAAGTGATGGACCGCAAGTTACTCAGCGAACCCGGCAAACCCTTGCAACGCGAGCGCTGGGCTGGCGTGGTGGACTGTGTGGGTTCGCACACCCTGGCCAACGCTTGCGCGCAAACCAAATACGGCGGCACAGTCACCGCATGTGGATTGGCTCAAGGCATGGATTTGCCCTCTTCAGTGGCACCGTTCATTTTGAGAGGTGTTGCCTTGAAGGGGATTGATTCGGTGATGGCGCCGCTTGCAGTACGTGAAGAAGCATGGCGCAGACTGGCATCAAATCTCGATTTGAACAAGCTGAATGATCTGACTCGCACCCTTTCACTGGATGAAGCGATTGAAGCAGCCGCTCAAATTATGGCTGGAACGAACACAGGCCGAGTGCTCATCAAAATTTAATACACAGACTATTACCATGTTGCATTACCAAGTCACGGTGGCAGACCCGAAAGGCCACTATTTCGATGTTCAGCTGCAATTTGAAATTGCACGAGAACAACTGCAAGGCACTGGGGACCAGCGCTGGATTGATTTAAGCCTGCCCACCTGGATTCCGGGTAGTTACCTGATTCGGGAATTTGCCCGGAACGTGCTGTTTGTGCGAGCGCGAGCAGGATCGGTTGAAATTGCCTGCAACCGGGAAAGAAAGGACACCTGGCGTGTTCATGTGGATGGTGCGCAACTCGCGCCAACCTCTCCGGCACTTTTAATTCAGTGCGAATGGCGGGTATATGCCTGGGACTTGTCAGTGCGCGGCGCACACCTGGATGATACGCACGGTTTTTTTAACGGGACCAGCTTGTTTTTGTGCCCGAATGGATTTGAACAGGAAGCAATCGAGTTAACCATCTCAAGGCCTGGAGAGAATTTGCAGGACTGGCTGATTGCCTGTGGCTTGCCGAGCCAACCAGGAACCTTGAAAGACCCTCATGGTTGCCCAGTGTTGCGGGCGGGCGGCTTGGTGAAGTTTCAAGCGACCGACTTTGACAGCTTGATCGACCACCCGGTAGAAATGGGTGGATTGCATGTTGAAAGTTTTACCGCTCTGGGCGTAGAACACGTATTCGCGGTGTACGGCGCGGACACCGACCTGGACCTACAGCGCATTTGCAACGACCTGAAACCGGTGTGTGAAGCACAAATAGCCCTGTTTGAACCAGAGCGCAAAAAAGCGCCCTTTGAACGATATGTGTTTATGCTGCATGCGACCGACAATGGCTATGGCGGACTGGAACACAGGAGCAGCACCGCTTTGCTTTTTAATGCCGGTGAACTGCCACAATGCGGCGTGGAAAAAGCACCAAAAGGTTACGAGGGCTTTCTGGGGCTTTGCAGCCATGAGTATTTTCATTCGTGGAACGTAAAGCGCATGAAGCCTGCTGCGTTTGTTCCATACGACTTGACCCAGGAGAACTACACCCGACTACTTTGGATTTTTGAAGGGTTTACCTCGTATTACGACGATGTGATGCTGGCACGCGCAGGCAAACTGAGTGAGGAGGCTTACCTGAAAAGCCTGGGTCGAAATATTGCGCAGGTGATGAAGGGACCAGGGCGTTTGAATCAAAGCGTGGCTGACAGTTCTTTCGATGCCTGGACCAAATATTACCGGCAAGATGAAAACGCACCCAATGCCATCGTGAGTTATTACACCAAAGGTTCGCTGGTGGCCCTGTGCATTGACTCCGCAATTCGGCAGCAAACCAGCGGACAAAAATGCCTTGACGATGTCATGAGACTGATGTGGCAAAGAAAAGGGTTGAGCGGGGAAGGATTGCAGGAAGATGAGTTTCCAAGGGTGGTGCTTGAGGCCACGGGAATTGACTTGAAGCAGGAAATAATGCGATGGACACAGAGCACAGAAGAGTTGCCCTTGAGCGATGCGTTAAAGGCTTATGGTTTTACCCTGAGTCAAACCCAGAATGACGAGCAGATTTACCTGGGTTTACACGGCCAATTCAAGCCTGAGGGTATGTTGGTGAAGCAGGTGATCAACGGCAGCCCTGCACACGCGAGCGGCATTTCGGCAGGCGATTTGCTAGTCGCTTTGGGTGAGAAAAAACTGACCGAAACGCACTACAAACGCCTGCTGGCAGCCAGCCAGCCTGGTGCTGAACTGCGGATGATCGCCTTCCGAGCTGAAAGATTACTGGAGTGTAATTTGCGGGCAGGTGCGCCGGTTTCCAATGAGTGGGAAATCAAGAAGCTGGAGCAGATTGAGGGCAACACGGTTCCAGCCCCTTGGCTTCAATAAAAAAGATCGGCCAGTGCCTGACCTGGCGAGGCCGCCCTCATGAAGGCCTCGCCGACCAAAAATGCGTGAATATCATTGGCACGCATCAAAGCGACATCATCTCGGGTTGCGATGCCGCTCTCGGTGATCAACAAATGTTCTGGGCCCACTCGACCTTTCAGATCGAGTGTGGTTTGCAGTGACGTTTCAAAGGTTCGTAAATTACGATTGTTGACTCCAATCAAGGGGGTTTTCAACTGCAAGGCAATGTCCATTTCTTGCGCGTCGTGTACCTCGACCAACACATCCATACCCAACTCATTGGCACATTGCTCGAGTTCCTGCAGCTGGGGCAGTTGCAAGGCTGAGACAATCAACAATATGGCGTCAGCACCCAAGCCCCTTGCTTGTACGACTTGATAGGTGTCGATGATGAAGTCTTTGCGGATGCACGGCAGGCCGCTTGCCTCTCGGGCCATGTCGAGGTATTGGGGTGCACCCTTGAAGTATTGAATGTCAGTAAGAACTGACAAGCAAGTTGCCCCGTGCTTGGCATAGCTTTTCGCAATTTCCACCGGATCGAAAGGTTCGCGCAATATGCCTTTGCTGGGGCTGGCTCGTTTTACCTCTGCAATGACAGCTGGCAGACCTTTGGCCACTGCAGTTTTCACGGCATTGGCGAAACCCCGCGTTGGTGCCAGCCGCGAGGCTTTGGTCAGCCACTGCACTTCAGACAAGACTTGTTTGCCTTGCGCTATTTCTTCGCGTTTGGTGGCCAGAATTTTGTCAAGAATGTCGCTCATCATGCTGCCTTATTGCTCAATCGACTTGGTGAAATCGACGAACTCATTGAGTTTTCGAATTGCGGCGCCACTGGAAACCGTTGCACGGGCAACAGCAATGCCCTCTTTCAGGCTGCTGGCGACTCCCGCCGTGTAAAGGCCTGCTGCACTGTTGAGCAGCACGATGTCACTGATCGCGCCGCCTTGACCATTCAAGGCAAGGAAAATTTTGTCGCGCGACTCTTGAACGGAACCTGCATGCAGACTGCTGTGTGAAGCACGTGTAAGGCCGAAATCTTCAGGTTTGATGCTGTAGTGCTTGATTTCACCGTCGCGTAACTCTGCAATTTTTGAGTCGCACTCAACACATAACTCGTCCATGCCATTTTCGCCATGAACAATAAGCGCCTGTACAGAACCCAAACGCTTGAGAACTTGGGCCTGCAAATCGAGCAAGTTGGCGCTGTAAACCCCCATGACCTGCCGCTTTGCATGGGCAGGATTGGTGAGAGGGCCGAGAATGTTGAACACGGTGCGTACGCCCAGTTCTTTGCGGACTGGGCCCGCAAAACGCATGGCGCTGTGATGGTTTGGGGCAAACATGAAACCAATGCCGACTTGAGCAATCGACTGAGCGACCTGTTCAGGCTTTAGGTTAATGTTTGCTCCGAGCAATTCAAGCACATCTGCACTGCCAGAATTGGACGACACGCTGCGTCCCCCATGCTTTCCCACCTTTGCACCGGCGGCTGCAAGTACAAACATGCATGCGGTGGAGATGTTGAATGTTTGAGCACCATCGCCACCGGTACCACACAGATCGACGACTTCGGTACCAGCAGGCAATTCAACCGGGGTGACCAGATCGCGCATGACTTGTGCAGCGGCAGCCACTTCTTCAGCGGTTTCGCCTTTCACACGCAAACCTACCAGTAAACCAGCGATTTGCGCCGTGGTCAGACCGCCACTGAGTAATTGCTGGAATGCCTCGCGTGTGAGTTCATGCGACAAATCTTGCCCAGCAAGCAGTTGATTCAGAGTGGCAGGGTAATTAAATGGCTGGGACATAAGATTTGGATGGGAAAGGTTTGGCGGACGAGATTAATGAACCCGCTTGAGAAAATTTTTGAGCAGGTCGTGACCACGATCACTGAGAATGGATTCAGGATGAAACTGCACCCCCTCGACATCCAGCGTTTTGTGGCGTACTCCCATAATTTCTCCGTCTGCTGTTTCTGCGGTGATCTCGAGACAGTCGGGCAAACTTTCCCGCTCGATAGCCAATGAGTGATATCGGATACACGTGAGCGGATTGGGCAAACCTTTGAAGACACCCACATTGTGATGATGAACAGGCGAAGTCTTTCCGTGCATGATGGTTTTTGCACGTACCACCTTGCCACCGAAAGCCTCGCCAATGGCCTGATGCCCAAGACACACGCCCAACACCGGCACTACGCCAGCCATGCGCTGAATGATTTCGATGGACACGCCGGCTTGCGCAGGTGAGCAAGGGCCAGGAGAAACACACACAGCGCGAGGCTTGAGGGCCAGGGCCTCAGAGATCGTGATTGCATCGTTGCGAACGACATGCACTTGTTGACCCAACTCGCCAAAGTACTGGACGAGATTAAAAGTGAAACTGTCGTAGTTGTCGATCATCAACAGCATGGCGGGCCTGCATTTCAAATAGAAGGGGGGGAGACAAGTGCGTAGTTAACACAAATTTTAACACACGCGCTCACCATGGCTGTTCGCGGGGAGAGACATTCACGACAACTCGCCGTCCAGCCCGGCTTGCACCAACTCGGCCGCTCGCATTACTGCGCGTGCCTTGTTTTCAGTTTCAAGCCACTCGCTTTCCGCGACCGAATCGGCGACCACTCCAGCACCCGCCTGAACATACAGCGTTTGGTCCTTGACCACCCCGGTGCGGATGGCAATGGCCACATCCATGGTGCCGGTGAAGCTGAGATAACCACAGGCGCCACCATACACGCCTCGCTTGGTTGGTTCGAGTTCGTCAATGATTTCCATGGCGCGAACCTTGGGTGCGCCAGAAAGCGTGCCTGCGGGGAAAGTGGCGCGCAAGACATCCATCGCTCCCATGCCGGGTTTTAAATCACCCTGAACATTGCTGACGATGTGCATGACATGCGAATAGCGCTCGATGATCATTTTTTCGGTGACCTGTACGGACCCCACCTGCGCAATGCGACCCACATCGTTGCGGGCCAGATCGATCAACATGACGTGCTCTGCGATTTCCTTGGGGTCGGCGAGCAGCTCTTGCGCCAGAGCTGCATCTTCTTGTGGCGTTTTGCCCCGCGGCCGGGTACCGGCAATGGGACGCAAAGTGACCAATGGAGACTTGCCCTCGACCTGATCTTGCCGCACCAGAATTTCTGGGGATGAACCCACCACCTGAAAGCTGCCGAAGTTGTAATAGAACAGATACGGCGACGGATTCAGGGAACGCAAGGCGCGGTACAGCATGAGTGCGTCTTGCGTGAAACGCTTGCTGAGCCTTTGACCCAGGACCACCTGCATGACATCGCCGGCAGCAATGTATTCCTTGGACTTGGCCACCATGTCAAAGAAATAATCTTTGCTCATGCTGCGTTCAATGGGCGTGCTTTCACTGCTGGCAGACACGGGAATCGCGATTGGCTGACGAAGTTGACCCATGAGCCGCTTCACCTCGGCGACACCGTTTTCGTAGGCATTGGCTTGTGACGGATCGACAAACACAATCAGTTGAATGGTGCCCTGGATGTTATCAACCACCGCCATACGGTCGGTGAACATGAGCAGAATATCAGGGATACCCAAGTCATCGGCCTTGCGGCTGGCCTCCAGGCGGGGCTCCATGTAGCGCACAGTGTCGTACCCGAAATAGCCGGCGAGTCCGCCAAAAAAACGCGGGCTTCCGTGAACAGGCGGCACTTTGAAACGTGCATGGTATTGCTCGATGAATTGCAGCGGGTCACCGTTGAATGTTTCCAGCGTTTCAAGTGTGCCATCGGCGTGCTGCCGTTGCACCACAACGGAATGCTCAACCACCTTGATGGTGATGCTGGAGGGCAAGCCCACGAAGGAGTAACGGCCCGAGCGTTCGCCACCCACCACCGATTCAAGCAGAAAGGTGTTCGGTTTGTTGGCCAGCTTGAAATACACCGACAAGGGTGTGTCGAGATCTGCGTAGCAGCGCGCAATCAGTGGAATGCGGTTGTAACCTTGCGCAGCAAATGCATCAAATTCGGCTTGAGAGATCATTGTGGTACCCGTGTGCCCAGAAGGCGTTGTGCAGCTTCCTCGATTGTGTTCACGATTCCATCACAGGGTGTGTCGTGAACAGATCGTCCCTCGTTGTAACCGTAGGGCAAAAGCCAACACTCCACGCCTGCTGCATTGGCCGCCAGCGCGTCGTTCACCGAGTCGCCGATCATCAAAGCCTGGGCAGGCTCGACGCCGAGCAGCGCACAGGCGTGAGTGACAGGCATTGGATCGGGTTTTTTAACCGGGCAGGTATCGCCACCCACCATGACTTCAAAGTAATGGGCAATACCGGTGCGCTCGAGCAAGGGCTTGGTGAAACGTTCGGGCTTGTTGGTCACCACCGCCAGTTTGTAACCCGCGTTTTTCAACAACTCCAGCCCTTCTTTCACACCGGGATAAAACACAGAGTGATTGCCGTTGATGTGGGTGTAATGGTTTTGCCAGTTGGCCATGGCCTGCGCATACAGTTCAGGCGAGGCCTTCTCTGTCATGCTGCCAGTCAAGCTTCGGTTCACCAGGTTTTCCGCGCCCTTGCCCACATACACCGCCACTGTGTCTTCGGGCAAAACAGGTTTGCCCAAGTCGACCAGCATGGCATTCACCGCGGCAGCCAGATCGGGCACCGTGTGCAAAAGTGTTCCATCCAGATCAAACAGTACTGCTTTCTTGGTCATGATTGCTTATCTCGTAGTTGCGAGTTCAGCGCGCATTTGATCAATTACAGCCTTGTAGTCGGGCTTGCCAAAAATGGCGGAGCCAGCCACAAAAGTATCTGCACCAGCGCGCGCTATTTGCGCAATGTTGTCGGGCTTTACGCCACCATCCACTTCCAGGCGAATGTTTTGACCGCCCTTGGCCACATGGGCGTCTATGCGCTTGCGCAACTCAGCGAGTTTCACCAAGGCTTGTGGAATGAAACTTTGACCGCCAAAGCCCGGGTTCACTGACATCACCAAAATAAGGTCAAGCTTGTCCATGACGTGATCCACCCATGAAATTGGGGTAGCTGGGTTTAGCACGATGCCCGCCTGGCAACCGGAATCACGGATCAGGCCCAAGGTGCGGTCAAGGTGATCGGTACCCTCGGGGTGCACACTGATGAGGTTTGCACCGGCCTTTGCGAAATCGGGAATGATTCGATCCACGGGGCGCACCATCAGGTGCACGTCAATCATTGCAGTGGTGTGGGGGCGCAGGGCCTCGCACACCAAAGGACCAATCGTGAGGTTGGGCACGTAATGATTGTCCATGACATCGAAGTGAACCCAGTCTGCGCCCGCTGCAATCACATTTTTCACCTCTTCGCCCAAGCGGGCAAAGTCGGCAGAAAGAATACTGGGGGCGATAACAAACGGGTTCATGGTTGGCCTTCGATGGAGAATTC